>JBAVEE010000587.1:0-2832 GCA_049587575.1 Bradyrhizobium sp. | reverse complement strand
GCGCGGATTGATCCCCGGGCGAAGAACCGTCCGGATGGAAAGAGCTTTGGCGCAGCACCGGGATGATCTATGTCTCGCCTGTTGAAGCGGAGGTTGGCAGAATGTCAGACACCGTCGCTTGCTTTGCAGGGGGCAAAGTCATATCGGCGCGAGATAGCCATGTATGAATTTTCAATACCGCCGCGACCGAGCAACACCGCGGCGTTCGGCAGAACGGGGCATCCGGCGTGATCGTCGTCGTACCGTTCGGATTGCTCTGCCTGCTCTGCGCTGTCCTTGCCTGGATCGATATCCGGTACGGGATCATCCCGGACTGGTTGAACCTGACGATTGCGGGTCTCGGGCTGTCGAAGGCAGTGATCACCGGGGGGCCGCCGGCCGGTTTGGAAGCTGCCTGCGAGGGGGCGGTCATCGGAGCCATCTTCTGGCTGCTGCGACGGCTATATTTCGCTTTCAGGGAAGTCCAGGGTCTGGGGTTGGGTGACGTCAAATTCCTCGCGGCCGCCGGAATCTGGAGCGGCATCGAGGGCCTTCCGATGCTTATGCTGGTGGCGGCGCTGACCGCAATGGCCTGCGCCGGTATCACGCAACTGGCCGGCGGGCGATTGAGCGGTCAAACCTCGATATCGTTCGGGCCGTTTCTGGCGATTGGTCTGTTGTTCACGTTGGGTCTGCAACAATTCTGGCCGTGTTGCTGAGCGCCGGGAAATTCGTAGAAAAAAGCTATCGACCGGGCCGATTTATTCGTGACTCTGACGACCGCAGCGTCGGGGCGCTCGGCGGGGGCGGAGGGACTTCAACGCTCACCTGTCCGACGCCCGGCTGCGGCAAGACGAGGGTGACGACCTGTTGATCCTTTTCCAGTGCCGTTTCCCGCCCCTGAACCGATCGCAGTTTCCAGCCCTGAAAGTCCTCGCCGACCTTCAGACGAAGTACCGCCTTGGTCGATTGATCCATAAATATCCCGAAGCCCTCCTCATCGCTTGCGATGGTGCCAACCAGAGTGAGCTGCGGATGCTCAGGTTCCTTCGGCCTGGGGATCGCGAGGGCCTTCGAAAGCACTGCGGGTGCGACGGCAGGCGGCGGCGGCCGCCGCGACGGCGAGAAGATCGGGCGGTCGCGCGTGACGGGAAATTGAGCGAGCGGCATCGCCCACAGCGGATTATCGCTCAACGCCCGCCCGGACGCAGATGCAACGGGTGCAGGCGGAGCGACGACGACCTGCACCACCGTCGGGGCGGGACTTGTCCAGGTCGATAGAGCCGAAGGTCCCGTCCGCGCGCCATCGGCCTGATCGTCCAGCGCATCGTTGGAAACGGCGGAGATCGACGCGGATACGCCTCCATACACCGACAGTGCCAGAACCGTGATCCCGATCACAAGCTTCCGCATCATTTTGCACCCTGCCATTGCCCCGACACCGCCAGCAGAATTCGCAATTTTCCTTCACCGGACGAGGCCGTCGGCGCCTGGACGGCGAGCTGATCGATAAACAAGAACGGCATTCCGGCTTCCAGATCGTAAATGAGCGCCTGCAATGCCGGCTGATCGAGTTCGCAACTCGCGACCATGCTGACAAACCCCGCCTTGGAATGCGTGCCCTGCACATCGAGCTGGGACGACAGGACGTTGCCGCCGAGTTTCGTCACCGCCCCCGCGACGCGCTGAAGCAGGGCCGCCCCTGCGACGGTGACCGTCGCCCCTTCCAGAAACGCCGAGCCTGAAGGCATCCCGGCGTCGGCGGATCGCCCGCCGGCCGCAAGGGCCTTGTGGCCCTCGAGTTGCTCCAGCATCGCTGCCGATGAGGCCACCGCCGCCCGCTGGTCGAGAATGTCGACAACGGAGCCGACAACTATCGCCAGCAGCCCAAGCACCAGGCCGGCGTAAGCCGCCGCCGCCAGGATCGGCGAGGCCGCAAACGATCTTCTTAAAGAAGCGCTGAGATTCATGTGCCCGATCCGAAAGATGGCGTGATGTGGGCTTCAATATGGAACCGCTCACCCGGGTCATTCTGCGCGCGCGTGGTGGGGGCAAAAAAAGTAGCGCGCGCAAATTGTGGCGATCTCTCCAGCAATCGAATCAAGGACGGCGCATCCTGCGTCATGCCGACGACCTGAAGCTTGTCACCCTCGATCCGAAGCTCCGTCACATAGGTGCTGTCGGGCAGCGCCTGCGAAAGCGCCTCAAGCACAACGACGCTCGATGGGCTCGTCTGCTTGCGCTTCGCAAGAAGGCCCAGCGCAGACCCGCCGGCGTTCGGGTTGAGACGCAGCGAGGCACGACGTTGCGTAATCCGGTGCTGCAATTGTTGCTGTTCGGAATCCAGCGCACTGCCGACATAGGCTGCTGCGATCAGGGAAGCCGCAGATGCAAGTCCGGCGGACAGCAACACGACGCGCAAGATGTGTGGCACGTCTGCCAACCGCCCGGCTGCTCCGCGCAGCGGCTGCTCGAAGATCCTGATTTTCGCCGGCGCGCCCCCGGCGGCCGGAAGCACGGCGTACCCGGCAATCGATGCGGCCGCCGCGTCGGTCGCAAGCTGAACCAGAGGCTGGATTTCCTGTTTCGATGTCGCGGCCAGCGTCAGCTCAACGCGCTCATTGGGAGCAGCCGAGGGCGGACTCCAGCCGAACACCACATCGTCCGTCGTCCAGGGCGTCAGGCGGTCGATCTGCGTGCGGATCATGCCATCGAGAAAATCCACCGCCTGCCTTGGAAAATCGAGCGATCGAAACAACACCTGGCCGGGCGCCATCAACGCTTCGACGCGGCTGCCGCGAAATGCCGCCTGCCAATCCACCGGCAAGGGAGGAGTGGGCCGGCCATCCGAGA
>JBAVEE010000586.1:0-6135 GCA_049587575.1 Bradyrhizobium sp. | reverse complement strand
GGCGTTGGCGAGCAGGATGGGACGGCGATCGGTCAGCATGATTTCACGCGTTGGGCAGGTTGCGGGCAAGCGCTTCGAGCACCGCCATCCGCACCGCCACTCCCATTTCCACCTGTTCGCGGATCAGCGATTGCGCGCCGTCGGCGACAATAGAGTCGATTTCCACGCCGCGATTCATCGGCCCGGGATGCATCACCAGCGCGTCGGGCTTGGCATAAGCCAGTTTCTTCTGGTCGAGGCCGAAGTAATGAAAATATTCCTGGCTCGACGGCACGAACGAGCCGTTCATGCGTTCGCGCTGCAGCCGCAGCATCATCACGATATCGGCGCCGTTCAGCCCCTCGCGCATGTCGCGGGCGACCTCGACCCCCATCCGCTCGATGCCGCGCGGCAATAACGTGGAGGGCGCCACCACGCGGACGCGCGCGCCCATGGTGTTGAGCAACAGGATATTGGAACGCGCCACGCGCGAATGCATGACGTCGCCGCAGATCGCGATCACGAGGCCCTCGAGCCGGCCCTTGTTGCGGCGGATCGTGAGCGCGTCGAGCAGAGCCTGGGTCGGATGTTCGTGGGCGCCGTCGCCGGCATTGACGACGGAGCCGTCGACCTTGCGGGCCAGGAGTTCCACTGCGCCCGAGGCATGGTGCCTGACCACCAGAATGTCCGGGTGCATGGCGTTCAGCGTCACCGCGGTGTCCATCAGCGTCTCGCCCTTCCGAATCGAGGACGAAGAGACCGACATGTTCATGACATCGGCGCCGAGGCGCTTGCCCGCCAGCTCGAACGAGGACTGGGTGCGGGTCGAGGCCTCGAAGAACAAATTGACCTGGGTGCGGCCGCGCAGGGAGGTACGCTTCTTGTCGACCTGGCGATTGAGCTCGACATATTCCTCGGAAAGGTCGAGCAGGCCGGTGATATCGGCAGCGGAAAGGCCCTCGATTCCCAGCAAGTGCCGGTGACCGAGGACGAAGGTCGATTTCGATGCAGGGGTCATTAAAGCGAGAGCTATAGGCAGAGATACTACGGGGGGCAAGCGCGAATAGGCGGCTCGCGAGTTATCCCCCGAGATGTCGGGGGCACGGTAAACGGACGCGCCGCAAAGTCGCCGCGATTGGATCGCCAACCATCCGGCATGCGCATTTTGAAATGGTTTGCTCCGGTTCTGCTGGTGGCCATCGAGCTTGCAGCTCCGGCGGCAGCGCAGACCTTGCCCGGCGGCTTCGTGTATCTCGGCGAGGTCGATCCGACGATTCTTCAGGACATCCGCTACGCCGGAAGGAACAATTTCGCCGGCCGCCCGCTTGCCGGATATGGGGCCGCCGAATGCGTGGTGAAACGGGAGGTCGGGCTGGCGCTGAAGCGCGTTCAGGCGGAACTTGCGTCGCAAAAACTGTCCCTCCGGATGCTGGACTGCTATCGCCCGGTGCGCGCGGTGCATGACACGATGGTGTGGGCGCAAAACGGGCGGGAGACGCCGGCCGAGCGGCGCTATAACCCGGCATTCTCCAAGAAGGACCTGTTCCGGCTCGGCTATATCGCCGAGCATTCCGGCCATTCCACCGGCGCCGCGGTCGACCTTACCCTGGTCGATCTGAAGGCCGATAATTCGCGGGCGTTCGATCCCAACAAGGCCTATGCCGATTGCACCGCGCCGGCGGCCGTCCGCGCGCCCGAAGCCAGCGTCGATATGGGCACCGGCTATGACTGTTCCGACCTCAAGGCGCATACCGCGGCGCGCTCGATCACGGATGGCCAGCGCCGATGGCGAATCCTGCTGGTCGCCGCAATGGCGAAGCAAGGTTTTGTAAATTATGCCAAGGAGTGGTGGCATTTTTCGCTGCCGGGCGCAGGCGGTCCCGCGTATGATTTTCCGATAGCCTCGCGCGCCAGGTGAGTCTGTCCACGGGCGAATTCCAGCGTACACTCACTTTTCGAGATCTCCGACCGTGAGGGCGGCCATGACGCAGGTTTCATTCGCGACCCACGAGGTGCTCAACCAGTCGCCGCCGTTTGTCGATGTCGATCTGTTCGCGCTTGACCGCGCGCTTTCGGACGCCGTCGCCGCCAATGGCGGGGCCTCCGCGAAGGCGGAATTGTCCGAGTTCGGGCAGCACTGGGGTTCGGCCGCCATGGCGGAGCGGGGACGGCTCGCCAATGAGAACACGCCAAAACTGCGGACGTTCGATCCCAGGGGCAATCGCCGCGACGAAGTCGAGTTTCACCCGGCCTACCACGAATTGATGGCGCGCAGTGCCCATGCCGGGCTGCACAATTCGACCTGGAACGCCCAGGGCCAACCGGCCGGAGGTGCGGCCGAAGTCGTGCGTGCGGCGAAATTCTATATGGCGGCGGGGGTCGAGACCGGACATTTGTGCCCCATCACCATGACCCGCGCATCGGTGGCGGCGCTCGCGGCGCAGCCGGACCTGCTGGCGAAGGCGATGCCTGTGATAGGCACGCGCTCCTACGATCCCACATTCGCGCCGTGGCCGGCAAAACGCGGCATGACGCTCGGCATGGGCATGACCGAGAAGCAGGGCGGCACCGACGTGCGCTCCAACACGACCCGCGCCGAGCGCGACGGCGGCGCCTATCGGGTCACCGGCCATAAATGGTTCATGTCGGCGCCGATGTGCGACGCATTCCTGGTGCTGGCGCAGGCCGGCGAGGGGCTGACCTGTTTCTTCATGCCGCGCTTCAAGCCGGACGGATCGGTCAATGCGATCCAGTTCCAGCGGCTGAAGGAGAAGCTCGGCAACCGCTCCAACGCCTCTTCCGAAGTCGAATTCGTCGACGCCTGTGCGACGCGCGTCGGCGACGAGGGCAAGGGCATCCGCACCATCATCCAGATGGTGCAGTTGACGCGGCAGGATTGCGCGATCGCTTCCGCCGGCCTGATGCGGTCGGGCCTGGTCCACGCGCTGCACCATGCCAGACATCGCAGCGTTTTCCAGAAACACCTCGCCGATCAGCCGCTGATGCAGGCGGTGCTCTCGGACATGGCGCTGCATGTCGAGGCCTCGATTGCGCTGGTGATGCGGTTGTGCCGTTCATTCGACCGCGCGCCGCTCGATCAGGGCGAGGCGGCCTATATGCGGCTCTTGACGCCCGCGATCAAATACTGGGTTTGCAAGAGCGCGCCGGGATTTCTGTACGAGGCGATGGAGTGTCTCGGCGGCAACGGCTATGTCGAAGAGGGCATTCTGGCGCGGCACTATCGGGAATCCCCCGTCAATGCGATCTGGGAAGGTTCGGGCAACGTGATGTGCCTCGATGTACTGCGCGCGTTGTCACGCGAGGCCGACGCGGCCGCGGCGATCCTGAAAAATCTCGCCGAGGAAACCGCGGGCCTGCCCGGCGCCGGCGATGCGGCGGCCTTCATCGGGACGACGTTCCGAAGGCCCGACTCCGAGCGCATGGCGCGGCTGGCGGTGGAGAGGCTCGCGTTATTGGCCGCAGCGGCGGCGCTCAACCAGGTATCGCCGCGTCACGCCGAATTGTTCGCGAGCACCCGGCTTGCCGGGAATCACGCCAGCATGTACGGCGCCGTCGATATTCCGCGCGACGACGTGAGCCGGTTGCTTGACCGGGCGTTACCCTCATGAAAGCCAGTTGATGGATTCCCTCGATCCCGCAAGCCCCCTCGCGCCGGTCATTGCCGCCCGGCGTCCGCCCCGCATCTGGAAGTTCTGGGGCACGGCGCTGTGGGGCCTCGTCGTGTTCGGCGCGATGTTCGCGGGGCAAATGGCGGTCGTGACCTGGTTCCTGTTGCGGCAGGGGGGGCCGCTGGATATGGCCGCCGCGATCCATGTGCTCGGCGGCGGCTTGACGATTTCGCTCTCCGTGATCACGGGCTTGCCCGCCGTTCTGGCCGCGCTCTGGCTTGCCACACACTTCTCGCGCACGCCGTTCGCCGATTATCTCGCGCTGCGCAGGACCTCGTGGACCAGCGTCGCGATCGGCGTCGGCGCGCTCGTGGTTTTGGTCGGGGGATGGGAGGTCCTGTCGCGGGTGACGGGACGCGAATCCACGCCCGGTTTCATGATGGATGTGCTGAAATCGGCGCGCGCCGACGGGGCGCTGTGGCTTCTGGTGATCGCGTTCTGCGTGGCGGCCCCGGTGACGGAGGAATTATTCGCCCGCGGCTTCCTGTACCGCGGCTGGTCGGAGTCGTTTCTGCGACCTGCCGGCGCCATCATCCTGTCGTCGCTGGTCTGGACCGCGCTGCATCTGCAATACGACTGGTTCTTCTTCGGCGAGGTGTTCTCGATCGGCCTCCTGCTCGGCTATCTCCGCTACCGCTTCAACTCGACCTGGCTGACGATATTCGTCCACGGCGTCAACAATCTGGCCGCGGTGGTGCAAACCATCCTGCTCGTCGGGTCGGGCTAAAGCTGCGATGCCGTCAGCGCATCTCGCGCGCATTTGTCAGCCGGTCGAGCGCGCCCTGCAGGATGAAGATCGCCGCGTGTTCGTCGATCACCTCGGCGCGACGGGCGCGGCTCATGTCCATGCCGATCAATTCGCGTTCGACCGCCACCGTGGAAAGCCGTTCGTCCCACAGCGCGATGGTGAGTTCGGTCAATCTGGAAAAATTGCGCGCGAAGGCGCGGGTGGATTGCGCGCGCGGACCCTCGCTGGCGTCCATATTGATGGGCAGGCCGAGTACGAAGCCCACGGCGTTGCGCTCGCCGGCGATGGCGAGCAGGCGGGCGGCGTCGGCCTTGAATGCCTTGCGCTGGATGGTCTCGACCCCGGTTGCGAGCCGGCGATCAGGATCGGATGCGGCAACGCCGATGGTTTTGGTGCCCAGATCGAGGCCGATCAGTGCGCCGCGTTCAGGCCAGTGCGGGGCGGCATCGATCAGCGGTAGAATGAGGGCGGGCATGGGGTTCGCATACCACGCCGGCTACAATCGGTGCAAAGCGGGAAAGGCGAACTCACGATGGACGGGCTGACATTGTTCGGTTTGTTCGCGGTCACGGCGATGCTGGTCAGCTACGCGCTGGAGGATCGCAGCCGCTGGTTCATCCTCGCTTTCGCCGCCGCCTGTGCGCTCGGCTCAATTTATGGATTTCTGCAGGGAGCCTGGCCGTTTGGGCTGGTCGAGGCGATCTGGGCCATCGTCGCGCTGCGGCGCTGGAGCCTCAGGCAGCGAGGCATTGCATAGCTGGCGCCCTCCCGAGGTGCTAAGCTTGCAAAGCCCGGCAAAGACGCCCGCGCCAATCCCCTCAATTGAATGAGCAGACCATGTGGCCGGACCGCCGAATTCTCGATCTTTTCAAAACCGAGTTTCCCATCGTGCTGGCGCCGATGGCGGGGATCATGGATGCGGAGCTGGTGATCGCGGCGGCGCAGGGCGGTGCGCTGGGCTCGTTGCCGTGTGCCCTGCTGTCGGTCGAGAAGGCGCGCGAGCAGATCAATATCATCCGCCAGCGGGTCTCCGCGCCGGTCAACATGAATTTCTTCTGTCACAGGCCTGTCGAGGCCGATCCCGCGCGCGAGGCCGGCTGGAAGCGCCGGCTGGGGCTTTATTATAAAGAGTTGGGGCTCGACCCGGCGGCACCGGTCAATGCCGCCAACCGCGCGCCGTTCGATGCGGCGATGTGCGAACTCGTCGAGGAACTCAAGCCCGAAATCGTCAGTTTCCATTTTGGCCTGCCGGATCCGGCGCTGCTCAGGCGCGTCAAGGCCGCCGGCAGCATCGTGATCTCGTCCGCGACCGTCGTGAGAGAGGCGATCTGGCTCGAGGAACAGGGCGCCGACGCCATCATCGCCCAAGGCGCCGAAGCCGGCGGCCATCGCGGCATGTTCCTGACCGAAAGCATCGCCGAGCAGCCCGGCACCTTCGCGCTGGTGCCGCAGGTGGTCGATGCGGTGAAAGTCCCCGTGATCGCCGCGGGCGGCATCGCCGACGGGCGGGGGATCGCCGCGGCGTTCGCGCTGGGGGCTGCCGGCGTGCAGATGGGCACCGCCTATCTGCGCTGTCCGGAATCGAAGGTGACGGCGCAGGGGCGCCTCGCGCTGGCCCAGGCGCTGGACGATTCCACCGTGATCACCAACGTCATGACCGGCCGCCCGGCGCGCGGGGTCGCCAACCGGGCGATGCGCGAGGTCGGCCTGATTTCGCCC
>JBAVEE010000585.1:0-5436 GCA_049587575.1 Bradyrhizobium sp. | reverse complement strand
ATTAAGGCCGACGCCGCAAAACCGGATACGGGCCAATCCGCAAGCCCCGAACCGGTGCGCGCACACGCCGGGCCGGCAACAAAAAAGCGCCGGCAAAACCGGCGCTTTTAAACGTTGCGAACCGATTCAGTCGTCGGTTACTGCATCATCGGACCCGACAGCCCGCCGCCCTGCAGCGCCATCTGCGAATTGAACGGGGAGTCGCCATGGTGCGGCTCCAGCACCACCACGATGGTGCCCAGCTTCACCCGGTTATAAAGATCGATCACGTCCTCATTCGTCATCCGGATGCAGCCGGAAGAAATCGAGGCGCCGATATATTCCGGCTGGTTGGTGCCGTGAATCCGGAACAGGGTGTCCTTGCCGCCCGAATAAAGATAGAGCGCGCGCGAACCCATCGGATTGTCCGGACCTGGTGGCACAAACGTGGGAACACCCAGCCGCTCGATTTCGCCCTTGGTCGGATGCCAGGGCGGCCACTCGGTCATGCTGCCAACCTTGGCAATACCCGACCACGCCATGGCTTCCTCGCCGACCGTGATGCCGTAGCGGATCGCCTTGCCATCATTCTGCACGAGATAGAGATAGTGGTTGTCGGAATCGACCACGATCGAGCCGGGCGCTTCCTTGCGATGGTACTCGACGATGGCGCGGCGGAAGTTCTCGGACGGCTGCACATTCTCGTAGCGAACCTTCGCCAGCAATTCCTTGTCGCGCGGTTTGAAGGCGCTGGTATTGGTCGCCTCGTAGGTTGCCGTTTCCATGCAGCCCGACAGCAGCAGGCCGGCAGCCAGAATTGCAAATCTCAGCTTGAGCGACGACATGTGTACGTCCAATCGAAGGCCTTGCGTACGCGGCGTCAATATTGCGCCTCAAACGCCACGATTCCATTAGAACCATTATCGCCGAAATTGGCAATAATTCCAGTGCTTAGATGCTTGTCCCGCGCTACGGCACGGTGGCTGTGACTTTTTTGCCGCAAATCGCCCGGCGTTGGTTCATTCTTCGGCAGTTATCCGCCCGGCCGCCGGATCGGCGCCACCCTCCTGCCATCGGGCAGCCGCAAATCCCGGCGTCCAGGTCCGCCGTCCGTCACGAAACGCTTGCCAGAATCGAGCTAAGTCCTGTTGGCTGATCTGCGCGCCAGCCCGGAGTCCCCCATGTTCTCGGTGTTCGTCCCCTCCGAATCCTCCCTGAAAAAGGCCGTCGTCAGCGATCTGGCCACTCTTCCGGACAACGCGGTCTGGATCGACCTCGTGAAACCGACCGCCGCCGAGGACAAGGCGGTGGAGCGGCTGGCCGGGATCGCGGTACCGACGCGGGAGGACATGCAGGAGATCGAGATTTCCAGCCGGCTCTATATCGAGAACGGCGCGCGTTACATGACGGCCACCCTGATGTGCGCGGCGGACACCGAGAATCCGCGCACCACGGCGGTGACCTTCATCCTGGCCAGCCACCGCCTGGTGACCGTGCGCTATGACGAGCCGAGGCCGTTCCTGCTGGTGGAAAACAAGCTGGCGCGCTCATGCGCGCCCGGCATAACCGGTGAAATGGTGCTGATGGAATTGCTGGACGCGGTGATCGACCGCAACGCCGATATTCTGGAGCGCGCCGGCGGCGACATGGACGCCATCAGCCACGACATTTTCGAGCCGGAGGGCGCGGCCCGCACCGGCCACGCCAAGCGCTATTCCGACATCCTGATCGCGATCGGGCGCAAGGGCGATCTAACCTCGAAAGTGCGGGAGAGCCTGGTCTCGATCGGGCGGGTGGTGACCTTCGTTGCGGCGGCGGTCGACGGCGTCAAATGGTCCAAGGACATGCGCGAGCAGCTCAAGACCATGCAGCGCGACGTGACCTCGCTGACCGACCACGCCTCCTATCTCTCCAACAAGATCACCTTCGTGCTGGATGCGATGCTCGGCGTCGTCAATCTCGAGCAGAACAACATCATCAAGCTGTTTTCGGTGATGGCGGTAGTCCTGATGCCGCCGACCCTGATCGCCTCGATCTATGGCATGAACTTCAAGGTCATGCCGGAGCTGGAATGGCAGCACGGCTATCCACTGGCGGTGTTGATGATGCTGATCGCCGCCGCAGGACCGTACTTCTTTTTCAAATGGAAAAAGTGGCTGTAGCCAGACCGTTTTCGGGCGAAAGCCAGCCCGCACTTGATGGGATACCGGCTCGCGTGAAGAAAACGCGTCAAACCATAATCCGGGAGAAATCCTTCCGTCTTTTGGCTCGCTGCCGGAGGGTTAAGAAAGTGGCGGCGCGTCGATAGACTCGTTGCCGAATTGCTCCGCTAAAATTTGAGCATTGCGCTGAACGTTTGCGCGACGCCTTTCTGCGATAACACTCGCCTAGAACGCGAGGACAGCAATGGTTGAGAAAGTCATAATGCAAAGGCGTAACGTCGTCGATTTCGCCAGCTACCAGCAGGGCCGCAGCGTGGCCGGCAGGGCGCAGGCGATCTCGGCACGGACCTGCCGGCATTGCGGCGCGGTGCTGTCAGACGGCGAGCGGGAAGATGAGTGCTCCAGCATCTCCAACGCCGACGCAGCCTTACGCTGGCAGGCCGCGCAAATCCTGCGCGGATTGATTTGACGTGACGTCAACGCCCATGTGCGCCGGCACATCGACGGCGCGTGCCTGAACTCCGACCCCATCCTTCGAGACGCGGCCAACCGGCCGCTCCCGGCATGTGGTCACCCTACACGTGCTGGCCGCCGTTGATGTGGATCTCCGCGCCGTTGACGTAGGAACTCGTCTCCGTGCACAGCACGTAGATGATCTTGGCAACTTCGTCCGGCGTGCCCAGCCGGCGCAGCGGAATCTGTTGCTCGACGATCTTCTCGGTGCCCGGCGAAAGGATCGAGGTGTCGATCTCGCCCGGCGCGATCGAATTGACGCGCACGCCGATGCGGCCGAAATCCGACGCCATCTCGCGGGTCAGGGAGGCCAGCGCCGCCTTCGAGGTCGCGTAGGCCGCGCCCGCGAAAGGATGCACGCGGGAGCCTGCAATCGAGGTGACGTTGACCACCGAGCCCTTCGCCGCCTTCAATTCCTCGATCAGCCCGCGCGCCATCATGATCGGCGCGAAGAAATTGACCCTGAACACGTGGCTCCAGGTGTCGATGTCGGTGTCGATCGAGCCGAGCCGGGCACCGCCGTCCGCCTTCGGCGAAATCGCGGCGTTGTTGACCAGCGCGTGCAGCATGCCGCCTTCGAGGCGCTGGCGAATTTCGGCAATGGCGCGCGAAGTGTCGTCATGGTCGGCGAGGTCGACCTGGATATGATCCTCGGGTCCGGCGTCCCACGGGCAATCCTCCGGGAAAGGATGGCGCGAACAGGTGATGACGCGCCAGCCGGCCGAGGAAAAGCGGATCACGGTCGCATGGCCGATGCCGCGGCTGGCGCCGGTCAGGAGCAGCGTGCGCCGCGGTCCGTTGTTGGTTGAAGTGGACATAGGTTCCTACAAATTCTGGATCAGGGGTAAAGCCGTATCTTGGACCAGGGCTGGTCCGGAGCGTCGCGGCGGAATTCGATGCGGTCGTGCAGGCGGAACGGGCGGTCGTGCCAGAATTCGAACCGCAGCGGTGCGACCCGCCAGCCGCTCCAGCCGGGAGGGCGCGGCACCTCGCCGACGATGTGTTTGGCCGCGACCTTTGCGATGGACTGTTCAAACGCAAATCGGCTTTCCAGCGGCTGCGACTGCTTGCTGGCCCAGGCGCCGATCTGGGCCTGTTTCGGCCGGGTGGCGAAATAGGCGTCGGCCTCGGCTGCCGTCACCGGCGACACGTTGCCGCGGATGCGCACCTGCCGGCGCAGCGATTTCCAGTGAAAAAGCAAAGCCGCCTTGGGATTTGCGGCGAGTTCAGCGCCCTTTTGGCTCGCGATGTGGCTGTAAAACACGAATCCCGCGGCGTCATAGTCCTTCATCAGCACCATCCGCACGTCGGGCAGGCCGTCGGGGTCGACGGTGGCCAGCGCCATGGCGTTGGGATCGTTGGGTTCGGCCCTCGCCGCTTCCCCAAACCACTCTCCGAACAGCGCAAACGGCTCCCCGGCCGCGGTGAAATCACCGGATGTTAAGGGTGTCGGGTGTTTGATGGAGGTCGTGTCCGTCATCTCAGGAGTTCCGAGTTGCGCCCGCCCGAGGCCAGAAGCGCGTTGCAGCCCCATTATAGGCTCGTCCTATATAGGGCATGGCGACGTTTTGGCCTATCGGCGATCGGGCCGGCAGGTCTGGTGATGGCGCTGGTTCTGATCGGCATCGGCTCCGGCGGCTGCAGCCTGTCCCGTACCGATGGTGCTTTTGCCAGAATGGGCGACGACGTCACGGGCTCCATCGGCCCCGCGCCGGCGAGCCTGGCGGCGCCGACCGAGAGCGATCTCGCTTTTGCCCGCAATGCGGCTTCCGACGTGCTGACCAGGGGGGACAGGGATGCCAGCCAGCCCTGGGAAAATCCCGAGACCGGCGCGCGGGGCTCGGTGACGCCGCTGGCCCAGGCCTATTCGTCGGAGGGGCGGACCTGCCGGGATTTCCTGGCAAGCTACGTCAATGGCCGCTCGGAAAGCTGGTTGCAGGGCGCCGCCTGCAAGACCGGCCGTGGACAGTGGGAAATTCATACACTGAAACCGTGGAGGCAGAGCTGAACGGCTCTTCTGGCCGTTGCAAAAATGCCACGAAGACCCCAAATGAGCTTTCGGCGGGCTGATCGCCCGAACTTTAATTTTGATTTCCTTAAGAGGAGACGTGACGGATGCGCGACCCCTATGAGGTCTTGGGGGTGCCGCGGGGCGCCAGCGCTGCGGCGATCAAGAGCGCCTATCGCAAGCTTGCCAAGAAGCATCACCCCGATGCCAACAAGAACGATCCGAAGTCCGCGGCGCGCTTTTCCGAGCTGAATTCGGCCAACGAGATCCTTGGCGACGAGGAAAAGCGCAAGCAGTTCGACCGCGGCGAGATCGCTGCCGAGGGCAAGCCGCGCTTCCAGGGCTTTCCTGGCGGCGGCGACCCGCGTGGGCGCGGGGCGCAAGGCGGCGGATTCGAGACGCACACCTTCCGTACCGGTGGCGGCGGCGGTTTTGAGGACATCCTCAACAGCATGTTCGGCCAGGCTGCGGCGCGTGGCGCGCGGCCCGGCGCCGGCGGCGGCTTCGAGTTCGATCCCGGCACCATCGCGCTCGACCTCGATCTTTCCGTCGCCATGACGGTGTCGCTGGAAGAGTCGGTCAATGGCGTGGAGAAGCGTGTCCGGTTGCCGACCGGCAAAGAGCTCAACGTCAAGATTCCGGCCGGGGTTGCCGCCGGCCAGCAGATCCGGCTCAAGGGGCAGGGCGAGACCGCGCCGGGTCACCGGCCCGGCGATCTCCTGATCACGGTGAGCGTCGCGCCGCATCCGTTCTTCAAGGTCGACGGCAGCGACC
>JBAVEE010000584.1:0-1979 GCA_049587575.1 Bradyrhizobium sp. | reverse complement strand
TCGTGCTCGCGGCCGGCGAGGGCACCCGCATGCGCTCCACGGCGCCCAAGGTCCTGCATCCGGTGGCCGGCCAGTCGCTGCTGGCGCATGTGCTCGGCGCTGCCCCGAAGGGAAGCGGCGCCTCGCTGGCCGTGGTGGTCGGGCCGGATCACACAGCGGTCGCGGAAGAAGCCAAACGGGTGCGGCCGGACGCCGCGACCTTCGTTCAGCGCGAGCGTCTGGGCACCGCGCATGCGGTGCTGGCGGGGCGCGATGCCATCGCCCGCGGCGCGGACGATCTGCTGGTTGCGTTCGGCGACACGCCGCTGATTTCGGCCGCCACATTCGAGCGCCTGCGGGCCCCGCTGAAGAAGGGGGCTGCGCTCGCGGTTCTGGGCTTTCGCGCCGCCGATCCCACCGGCTATGGCCGGCTGGTGGTCGAGAACGACCGATTGGTGGCGATACGCGAGCAGGCCGACGCCAGCCCCGAGGAGCGTGCGATCACGCTCTGCAACGCCGGCGTGATGGCGTTCGACGGCCGCAGGGCGCTCGAAATCATCGAAAAGATCGGTAATGCCAACAGCAAGCGCGAATATTATTTGACCGACGCGGTTGCAATCGTTCGGGACCTGGGATTGGAGGCCGTCGTGATCGAAACCGGCGAGGATGAAGTGCGCGGCATCAACACCAAGGCCCAGCTCGCCGAAGCCGAGCAGGTCATGCAGACGCGCCTGCGCAAGGCCGCGCTCGATGCCGGCGTGACCCTGATCGCACCCGAGACGGTTTACCTCGCCGCCGATACGACGTTCGGCAAGGACGTCACGATCGAACCTTTTGTCGTCATCGGTCCGGGCGTCTCGATCGCCGACGGCGCGGTGATCCACTCCTTTTCCCATATCGTGCAGGCCTCGATCGGAAAGAAAGCCTCGGTCGGCCCCTATGCGCGGTTGCGGCCGGGGACGTCGCTCGGCGAGGGCGCGCGGATCGGCAATTTCGTCGAGACCAAGGCGGCGACGCTGGAGGCCGGCGTCAAGGTCAATCATCTCAGCTATGTCGGCGACGCCCATGTCGGCGCCAATACCAATATCGGCGCCGGCACCATCACCTGCAATTATGACGGCTTTTCCAAGCACCGGACCGAGATCGGTTCGGGCGCCTTCATCGGCACCAATTCGTCGCTGGTGGCGCCGGTCAGGATCGGCGTCGGAGCCTATATCGGTTCGGGCTCGGTTATCACCCGCGATGTGCCCGACGATGCGTTGGCCGTGGAGCGCAGCGAGCAGACCAACCGCGAGGGCGGCGCCAGGCGATACCGCGAGATCAAGACGCGCGGCAAGGCGCCGAAGGGCGGTTAACGATCGGGCTTGTTAAGCTTTCCATTTAACGCTGTCTCAATCCGCAATAATTATTGAGTATCTTGACGTCCGCGATACTAGTTAAGAGATGCGCGGACCGTTTTGACACCTTCATCGGCCATTTGGAGATTTTGACGCGCATGTGCGGCATTGTCGGCATTCTCGGGCGCGGACCGGTCGCGGAGCAGATCGTGGATTCGCTCAGGCGCCTGGAATATCGCGGCTATGATTCCGCGGGCATCGCCACGCTCGAAGGCGATCATCTCGAACGCCGCCGCGCCGAAGGCAAACTCAAAAACCTCGAGACGCGATTGCGGGCCGAACCGCTCGCGGGCCATACCGGCATCGGGCATACCCGCTGGGCCACGCACGGCAAGCCGACCGAGAGCAATGCGCATCCGCATGCCACCGACAACGTCGCGGTCGTTCACAACGGCATCATCGAGAATTTTCGCGAACTCCGGCAGATGCTGGAGAAGCAGGGCGCGAAATTCTCCAGCGAGACCGATACCGAAGTGGTGGCGCATCTCGTCACCGACTACATGCAGAAGGGCAAGTCGGCGGTCGATGCCGTCGGCGCGACTCTGAAAGAGCTGCGCGGCGCCTTCGCGCTCGGCTTTCTGTTTGCCGGCGAAGACGATTTGC
>JBAVEE010000583.1:0-1565 GCA_049587575.1 Bradyrhizobium sp. | reverse complement strand
GGCAAAGCCGCCATCGATCACCCCGGTCCTCGCCGCATCGTCGGGATGAACCTCGACGAACGGCTCCGGCAGATGCTGGCCCAGCCGGGAGCTGGCGCCGCTGCGGGTCATGGTGTGCCACTGGTCGCGGATGCGGCCGGTGTTGAGCCGCAGCGGCCGTCCCGGCGTGGTTTCGGTTCGCAACGCCGGGACTTCGGGCGCGATGAAGCGCGCCTTGCGGTCGTTTGAAAAAAATCCGCCATCGGCAAAGAAGCGCTGTTGCGGCTCGGTATCGCCGAGGCGCAGCGGCCACAGCACCGGCGCCAGCGTCTCGAACGCCTCGTCCGACAGCAATTTCAAGGCGCCGATATCGAAATCGCGGTCGCCGTTGTTCTCGAACGCCGACAGCGCGGCATGTTCGCGAAACACTTCCGCCGCTGAACTGAAATCGAACGCCGCGCCGAAGCCGAGGCGCTTCGCCACCTCGCCGACGATCCACCAGTCCGGCCTGGTTTCCCCCGGCGGCGCCAGGAACGCACGCTGCCTCGAAATGCGCCGTTCCGAATTGGTCACGGTTCCGGATTTCTCTCCCCACGCCTGCGCCGGCAGCAGCACATGGGCCCCGGCATCGACTGTGTCATTGGAAATGACGTTCTCCGAAACCACGAACAGCTCGAGTTTCTTCAGTGCGGCGCGCGCGGAATCCGCATCCGGCAACGACACCGCCGGGTTGGTGCCCATCACCCATAACGCCTTGATCTCGCCGCGTGCGATCGCCTCGAACATCTGGACTGCTTTCAGCCCCTCATGCGTCGCAATGCGCGGCGCTTTCCAGAACCGGCGGACGCGGTCGATGTCGGGCGGCGTAAAACCCATATGGGCGGCGAGCTGGTTGGCGAGACCGCCGACCTCGCGCCCGCCCATCGCGTTGGGCTGCCCGGTCAGCGAAAAGGGCGACGCCCCCGGCTTGCCGATCCGTCCCGTGGCGAGATGGCAATTGAGGATGGCGTTGACCTTGTCGGTGCCCTGCGCCGACTGGTTGACGCCCTGCGAATACAAGGTGACGGCGCGCGGCGTTTCGCCAAACATCTGGAAAAACGCCGCGACATCCTGCTCGGAGAGACCCGTCGCCAACGCAGTCGCCGCGATGCTGCCGGCGATGCTCCGCCCGCGCGCAAGCGCCTCTTTGAAACCGCTGGTATGATGTTCGATGTAGCCGCGATCGAGCCGGCCGCTATCGGCGAGATGGACCAGCAACCCTGCGAACAGCGCGGTGTCGGTGCCGGGCTTCAACCCCAGAAAGAGGTCGGCATCCCCCGCGGTATCGGTCCGGCGCGGGTCGATCACGACGAGGCGCGCACCGCGCCGCTGCTTGTTGGCCAGCATGCGCTGGAACAGGATCGGATGACACCACGCCGCATTGGAGCCGACCAGAACCAGGAGATCGGCCTCGTCGAGATCTTCATAGCAGCCGGGCACGGTGTCGGCGCCGAATGCGCGGCGATGGCCCGCGACCGACGAGGACATGCACAGCCGCGAATTGGTGTCGACATTGGCGCTGCCGATGAACCCCTTCATCAGCTTGT
>JBAVEE010000582.1:0-1510 GCA_049587575.1 Bradyrhizobium sp. | reverse complement strand
ACGCGGCGCTGCTCGACATCGGCGTCAGGTTGCAGGCCAGGTCCGATTGGCACGGCCGCGTGCCGACGGCCGTTGCATCCGAGATCGCCGGCGAAAAATGACCGGCTCGGCGATGTGCCGCAGAGTGCACCAGGGAGGGTGTGACATGGTGCGGTCTTTGCATATGATACGCGTATGATACGGCAATAATCTTCGGGCCAATAACCAGGATGGAGAGCGGATCGTGCAGGTAGCAGGAAAAGTCAGGAAGCTTCTCTGCGTTGCGGGAGCCATGCTTGCGGGCGTGCTGGGATTTTTGCCGCTCCCCGCAGGCGCCGTGGGACCCGAGCCGGCGCCATTGTCGCCGCCGGTTCAATTGACGGTGGGCTACCAGAAAGTCGGCCATTTGGCCCCCGTTATTCTCATCGCCGACGAACTGAAGAAGCTGGGCGTCGATCTCAAGCTGGTCGAGTTTGTCCGCTATGCCGATGCGCGAACCGCGCTGTTGGCCGGGTCCCTCGACGCCGCTTCGGTCGGCCCCGCCGATCTCGCGATCTCGCTGGCGCAGGGTTCGACCAATGTCGTCGGACTGATGGGCGTCGGCTCGTCGCCGAAATACGTGATCGGCCGCAACGGCGTGAAGTTCGATTCCTGGGACGATCTGAAAGGCAAGAAGATCGCCATCGCGCCGGGCTCGGCGGTCTGGTTTCAGTTCGCGGCAACGCTGGTCGAAAAGGGGATCCCCTATAACAGCTTCGAGGCCGTCAATATTCAGGGCGGCGGCGCCAATTTCGACCAGGCCTTGAAGAAAGGTGAGGTCGACGGCATCGTCACCTGGGAGCCGTTCGAGTCGATTCCGAAAATCGAAGGCTACGGGTTCTTTGCCAAGGGCCTCGAATACAGCTCGTCGAAGGCTGTTGGCGCCGAGCTCGGAATGTTCATGGCGGCGAAGCCAGCCGTCGATACCAAACGTGCGGCGCTCGAGCGCTTTGTCTGGGCCTACCTCAAGAAGCAGGAAGAACTCGCCAGGTCGCCCGCGGAGTTCGCCAAAGCCTACGCCCAACTCTCCGGCATGGCGCCCGACATCGCCGCCCAGGCGTCGCAGCTCATCAAGCTGGGAGAGGTGATTTCGCCCGAGCAGATCAAGCGGCAGGCCAAGGCATTCGCGGAGCTTGGTGTGATCCAGAAGGATGTCTCGGACCAGATCGATCGACATTGGGACAGCTCTTTCGTGGAGAAGGCGCTGGCCAAGTG
Organism: Bradyrhizobium sp.; assembly: GCA_049587575.1. Classification (GTDB taxonomy): domain Bacteria; phylum Pseudomonadota; class Alphaproteobacteria; order Rhizobiales; family Xanthobacteraceae; genus Bradyrhizobium. Next base: position 277 of record JBAVEE010000582.1, on the reverse strand, counting down.
ACGACACGGTCGAATCCGTCCGCGCTCGTCCTGTCGTCGTGAAGGGATCTGGATGACATGTCGCTCTCGACTGGGCGCATAGGCTCAAAGCCGGCTCCGGCGCCGGGTCCGGCATCGCTGATCTTTACGCCGGTCAGACTGAGGAGCTTGCGGCAAGGTCTGCTGGCGCTTGTTCTGCCGGCCATCGTGATCGCCGTCTGGCAGATGGCGGGAACGGACGGTTCGCTGTTCGGCGGCGTGCTGCCGACTCCGGACCGTGCCTGGCACGCGTGGAAGG
>JBAVEE010000581.1:0-2700 GCA_049587575.1 Bradyrhizobium sp. | reverse complement strand
ACTACGTTCCATGTACAACATCGGTCCAGGGTTGCTGGCCCCGTAGATAGCCCGAAGGGATATTGCGGGTGGAGGCCAGAGTTCTCAAAGCGAGAGCCCGCCCCGAGTGAAAGGTTCCAAAACGCAGGTCCCTTTGAGCGCGACGGCTTTAGAGAGCTTCGCTGCTTCCGACCGCAAAGCGAACGAAAGCCTGATATTGCGCTTGAAAACTCACGCGAAAAACCTGTGCTTGTTTTGGCAGGCGGAATGATTTGATGCGGCCGGCGGCGCACGCTGGGCTGTTGGGGAACGCGTCTTTGTTGACTGCAATGTACGGCAAATCTGTGTGGAATTGAGTGGCGCTTTCGATTCGGCGCGCGGAACGCGCGTCGGGCGGGACGACCACGACTACGGCAATCCAAGGCTAGCAACTTCAGGGCTGGAATAAAGGCAAGACATGAGAAACGGTCAGAACCAAAACAAGCGGATGCGTAACCGCAACAACAATAACAGGAATGATGGCAACCGGCGCGGCCAGAACCCGATGACCCGGGTGTTCGAGTCCAACGGGCCGGACATCAAGATCCGCGGCACCGCATCCCACGTCGCGGAAAAATACGTGCAACTGGCGCGCGACGCCCGCTCTTCCGGCGACCCGGTCGCCGCCGAGAATTATTATCAGCATGCCGAGCATTATTTCCGCCTGATCGCCGCGGCCCAGGAGCAATTCCGTCAGAACCAGCCGCAGCCGCGCACCGAGAATGAAATGGCCTCGGAAGACGGCGACGACGACAGCGAGAGTTTTTCGAATTTCGGGCAGGAACCCGGCTTTGTCCCGGTTCAGCAGCAGCCGTTCGTGCCGCGCGACAACAATCAGCGCGACAACCAACGCGATGGACAACCCTACCAGCCGCGCGACCAGCATCCGCCCCGCGAGCACAACAGCCATCGCGAACATCGTCCGCAGCCGCAGTTTCAGCCGCAGCCCCAGCCGCAGCCGGTGATCCCCGATAATGTCAGCGTCGACCGTCTGCCGTCGTTCATCACCGGACCGCAGCCGCAGATCAACAGCGCCCCGGGCGGGTTCGAGGGCAATGGCGGCGAGCGTTTCCCGCCGCGACGCCGCCGCCGGCCGCACGGCCCGCGCCCCGAAGGCATGGCGGCGCCGGTGACGCCGGGCGACGATTTCAATCCGGGGAATGAGTAGGCGGCTCCTCGCGAGTCCGTGCCGTCTCGGCCCTACCCATCGTCGCGCTGGAATGACGACGGTACCAGCACCGGCGGCAGCGCCGGAATCAGCCGTGTGCGCTCGCGGTGCGCCGGGATCGCGCGGTAGACCTGCTTGGTGGCTTCGACGATGTGAACCCCGGCGAACGGCAGCGACAGCGCGGCGCCGACGCGCTCCCACGCCATCGCCGAACGCAGGAACCAGCCGCCGGCGACCGGCGGCATGAACAAGGCCTCGCCCCAGCCGGTCGGCGTGAACCAGGTCTGCCGCAGCAATTGCGTGATCTGCGAGCGCGAATAGGGCCGGCCGTGACCGAACGGCGTGTTGTCGGTGCGTGTCCACACCCCGCGCCGATTCGGGACGATCGCCATCATGCGGCCGGACGGCGCCAGCACCCGCCATACCTCGCGCAACAGCCCTTCCGGATCGTCGGACATTTCCAGCGCATGCACCAGCAGGATGCGGTCGACGGCGGCATCCGGCAGCGGCAGCGAAAATTCGTCGACCAGGGTAGCCAGCGTCGGCCGCGCCGTAGGCCATTTCAACACCCCCTGCGCCGCCGGCATGAAGGCGATGCAGCGCTCCGAGTCCTCGCGGAACAGGCCGAGATAGGGCGTGGGATAGCCGAGGCCAAGTACCCGTTGACCCCCGGCATCCGGCCAGCGCGCATGAATGCCGCGATTGATCAGCCGCCGCGCCACGATGCCGAGCCGCCGCGAATAGAAATCCCGGAGATCAATCACATCGATGGTCATGGACCCAATCTAACACGATCACGACCCCATATGCGCCCCGAATAACGCATTGCTCATTCGGCGTTAACGCCATATTTCATTGCCGATACGCGGGCTCCACGCCCTGCTCAATGGACGGAGATATCATGGCCGCCGAAGTTCGCCTGTTCCCCTGCCTGACCGATAATTTCGGCTATCTGATTCACGATCCCGAGACCAAGGCGACCGCCTCGATCGATGCACCGGAGGCCGGCCCCATCATCGATGCGCTGGAGCGCGAGGGCTGGACCCTGACCGATATTCTCATCACCCACCATCACCACGACCATGTCGGCGGCGTCGCCGAGCTGAAGCAGAAATACAAATGCCGCGTGGTCGCACCCCACGACCAGTCCGCCAAAATTGCACATGTCGACCTGCGCACCGGCCAGGGCGACGTCGTGAAGGTGGGAAGCCTGTTGGCGCGGGTACTGGAGACTCCGGGCCACACCCTCGACCACATCAGCTACGTCTTCGACAACGACAAGACGCTGTTCGCCGCCGACACGCTGTTCTCGATCGGCTGCGGGCGGGTCTTCGAGGGCACCTATCCGATGATGTGGGACTCGCTGCTGAAGCTGCGGGCGCTGCCGGACGATTTCAAACTCTATTGCGGCCATGAATACACCGCCGCCAATATCAAATTCGCGCTGACCATCGAGCCGGACAATGCCGCACTGAGAGCGCGCGCCGAGGAAGTGAAGCGTTTACGGGCGGAAA
>JBAVEE010000580.1:0-4147 GCA_049587575.1 Bradyrhizobium sp. | reverse complement strand
TTGTAGAATTCCTGCAGCCGGTCGCGGATCGGCCGCGAGCGATCGGCCAGGAGCTTCTCCCAACCGGCATCGAGCGGTTCAAGATAGACCGTGCGATAGACTTCCTTGATCAGATCGTCCTTGCTTGGAAAATAGCGGTACAACAGCGGCTGGGTGACGCCGAGTCGGCGCGCCAGGGCACGTGTTCCGCCGCCAAATCCCTCGTCCGCGAAGAACTCGGTCGCCTTGGCGACGAATTCCCTTCTGCGATCGTCCGGAGACAACCGCTTCTGCTTGGCGCGGGCGCGCTTGGGCGGTGTTTTCCGGGTCATGGCTTCGCAGCCGCCGGAACGTCGTCGGCCCCGAGAAACCGCCCATAGCCACCGCGGGCAAACAAAAGCGGCTCTTTCCGGTCGTAGGCGTAGGCCTCCACGGCTCCCAGGAAGATAACGTGGTCGCCGCCGTAATATCGACTGGCGGCGCGGCATTGAAAATGGGCAACGCTGCCGGCGAGAAGCGGCGCGCTGCCAAGGCCCGGTGTCCATGCCACGCCTGCAAATTTATCCGCCGAAGGCTTCGCGAATTGGGTCGCAAGCGCCTGCTGCGATGCGCCGAGCACGTTGACCGCGAAATGGCTGGCGTTCTGGAAGATGGGGAGCCCTTGCGAAAACATCCCCAGACTCCAAAGCACGAGCGGGGGATTGAGCGACACTGAGGCGAACGAATTGCAGGTCAACCCGTAAGGTTTTCCATCGACCGTCATGGCCGTAATGATGGTCACACCGGTTGCGTAGGTACCAAGCGCATTGCGAAAATCCCGGGGATCGATGGCCGAGCTACCGCTCGCCAGCTCGTTGGCGGGATCAGGTTCGGTCGGATGCTTCGGCGCGTCGTTCATCCTCACAGGCCTCAAAGCGTCAGGTTTTCAGACGGCAGGCCGAGCGCGACGCGCCCATAATTGGTGCCCGCCGCATCGAAATTGAACGCGATGTGCGAATTGATCGCGTGGGCATCGCGAAACTGCCGCTGCAAGGCTCCCGACGTGTACAGCCCCCGCGCGCCGCTCGCCGCAAACAAGAGCGACACCGCTTCGGTGCACAGATTGACGGAATAAGCCCCGTCGCGCCGCATTTTCGTCTTGGCCGCCATATCCGGAACGTGGCCACGCCGCGCCTCCGCCATCGCCTCGATGCACGTCGAGCGCATGATCAGGCGCGCGGCGTCGATCTTGGAAGAAGCCTCGGCAATCTTGATCTGCGTGGTCTGGAGATCCCCCAGTTTGGCGCGGTTGTAGGTGGACGCGCGATGCCGTGCGAGTTCGACGTAGTCGTCGAGACAGGCCTGGGCGTTTCCGAGCGCGACGCCGGACAGCACGTAAGGAAACAGCGAGAATACCGGCAACGCATAAAGTGCATTCGGATTGACCGCGCTCCCGGGTGTGGGACCGCCGGCGAGGTCGTTCACCGCAACCGTCATCGGCTCGGCAACAAAGGCATCATCGACCTCGACGTCGTTGGATCCTGTTCCCCGCAACCCGGTCGCGTACCAGGTGTCCTTGATCCTGTAGTCGCTCTTGTTGAGCAGGAAGATGCGGTACTCGATGCCGTCGGCTTCGTCATCCGACGACACCACGCTTGCCAGCATGTTCCATTCGCAGGAGTCCACCCCCGAGGAAAACGGCCAGCTGCCCCGCAGCACGTATCCGCCGTCGACTTTCCTGGCGCGGCCGGCGGGAAATATGAAGGAGGAGGCTATCAGGGTATTGGCGTCCGTGCCCCAGACCAGATCCTGAGCGCGCTCGTCGAACATGCCGAGCATCCAGTGATGGCTTGAAAGATTGGCGAAGTTCCATGCCGCTGACGCGTCGGCCTGCCCGATCGCATCGGCGCAATCGACCAGCGCGACGTAATCGAGCTCGGAGCCGCCGACGCGTCTGGGCTGCACGATCCTGAACAGGCCGTCGTCGTGCAACTCACGCTCGGTCTCCGGCGGCAGCCGCCGCAGTTCCTCGGTTCGGGGGGCACGATCGCGCAAGCGCGGAACCAGGGCCCTGGCACGGTTAACCATGGTCGCGTAGGCGCGACCCTCGCTATCCGGCTCCGGGGGCGGACTCGAATTTGGCTCCAGACCGTTACCCGTCATATCGCGGTCCTCACTATCGCGCCCGGCCCGCGGCCTTCAGGTGCGGCCGGTCAAGATACAGCGAGGCGGCCAGGCCCTCGTCGTTCTGTTCGGCGAACTCGGTCAACAACTTCATCTCTGGAATTCGCGTGCGGTCAAGCGTCCCGACATCAGGCCAGTCGATCTCGATCAGATTTCCGGAAGGATCCCGCAGATACATCTGAACGCAGCCGTCGGGAAGCTCGTTTACCGGATTTCGAAATGTAACCGAATCCAGCGCATCGATCGCCTTCGCCGCATCGTAGGCGGCATGGAAGTCGTCTACGTCCACCGCGAAGTGCTGGTAGACCGGAACATGATCTTCCAGCTCGAAGATGTGCAATTGCAGGTCGCCGCAGCGCAGATATTTCGTCTTGAAGCCGAAATTGTAGCTCGGGATGGTCTGCATGCCCAACACGGTCTCGTAGAATTTCACCGACTCCGCGAGATTCTTCGTGCCGATCGACAGGTGGTTGAAGCCCGTAACTTTCATCCCTCGCCTCCCCTTCAGAAAGCTCCGTGCGCCGCACCGCGACGAAAGCAGCTTGACCGGCCGACCATTTGACGATTGTTTATCGCCCGATCACTAATTAAGGCGCGGCCTGCGTTGCCCGTCAATCGAATTCGACAGTGAGGGAGCGAACTCGCATGGACAAGACCGTTGGAATCGTCGGGCTTGGCATCATGGGCGGCGCGATCGCCCGTAACCTTGTCGATCGCGGGTGGCGCGTGATCGGCTTCGACACCGATGCCGGCAAGCGCGACGAACTTGCGGCAGCCAACGTCGTCATCGCCGACAACGTCGCTCAGGTCGTACGCGACGCACCTGTTATCATGACGAGCCTCCCCACCCCCGCCGCGGTCGAAGCCGTGGCGAAAGCCATCGCCGATTCCGGCCAGTCGCCCCGGATCGTGATTGAACTCTCCACCCTCACGCTTGCCGACAAGCTCCGCTTCGAGGCGATCCTGAAACGAGCAGGCCACATCGCGCTGGACTGCCCGCTGAGTGGAACCGGCGCGCAGGCCAGGATGCGCGATCTTGTGGTCTATGCCAGCGGCGACAGCGCTGCCATTGCCCGTTGCGCGGGCCTGTTCTCCGACTTCGCCAAACAAAGCGCCGATCTCGGCGTGTTCGGGAATGGCAGCCGGATGAAATTCGTCGCCAATCATCTCGTCGCCATTCACAATGTCGCGACCGCGGAGGCGATGATCCTGGCGGAACGCGCCGGACTGGACCCGAAGAAGGTCGTCGAGATGGTCGGCCCGGGCGCCGGCGGTTCGCGCATGTTCCAGATGCGCGCGCCGATGATGGTCGAGCGCACTTACGAACCGGCGACCATGAAGGTCTCGACCTGGAAAAAGGACATGGCCATCATTGCCGAGTTCGCCGACGAGGTCGGCTGTGAAACCCCTTTGTTCACGCTGACGCAGCCAGTCTACACCGAAGCGATGGCGATGGGACTGGGCGACCAGGACACCGCGGCGGTGTTTGAAGTGCTGAAGAAGACGATCATCACCGCCCCCAAAACAGGCACTTCAGAATAGCTCAAACAGCGCAATGGGTTTGCGATATTGCACCGCGTCAAAGAGCCATTGCGGGGGATCCGCGATCCGAAATATCCGGCATATCGGGTCGACTGCGTGGTTATCACTTGATCATTTATGGCTTCCGTTCGATAAATCGTTCAATCAATGAAAAGCACGAAAACGTTCGGCTGAATTGCTCCGGGAGGATCCATGACGATATCGCGACGACAATTTGTCTCCAGTGTTGCCGGCGCGGGTATCGCCAGCTTGGCGGCGCCTAACCTCGTCTTTGCACAGCACAGCGGGCCGATCCGCGTCGGCCTGCTCGCGGCCAAGACCGGACCGCTCGCCTCCGGCGGCATCGACATGGAACTTGCCCTGACGATGTTTCTGAAGGAGCGCGATAACACGCTCGCGGGCCGCAAGGTCGAGTTGTTCGTCGCGGACACCGCCGGCGTTCCCGCCACTGCCCGCACCAAGG
>JBAVEE010000579.1:0-2392 GCA_049587575.1 Bradyrhizobium sp. | reverse complement strand
GAATTGGATCCCAGCGGACAGGCGGAGCGGAATCTTTCATGGGACTTGGAAAGCGCCTCAGACCAGCGACACCAGCCCGCCGCCGTGGCGCTCGAGCCGGCCGGCAAGTTCAAGCTCGAGCAGCACGGTGCGCACGATCGCCGGTGAGGCTTCCGCCATCCGGATGAGGTCGTCGAGCAGAATGGGGGCCGGTCCCAACAATCCGATGATGCGCGCGCGATCGCTTGCGTCGGGTTCGGAAGCCAGCGGGTCCTCGTCGGGCTCGCGCAGCTCGATCGGCCGGCCCATGATCGGTTCGACGGCCTGGATGACGTCGGATGCTTCCGTGATCAGCGTGGCGCCCTGCTTGATCAGATCATTGGTGCCGGCTGCGCGCGGATCGAGCGGCGAGCCCGGCACCGCGAATACCTCGCGGCCCTGTTCGGCGGCAATCCGCGCGGTGATCAGCGATCCTGAACGGAGCGCCGCCTCCACCACGACCACGCCGAGAGCCGCGCCCGAGATCAGCCGGTTGCGCCGCGGAAAATCGCGGGCGCGCGGCACGTGCCCGAGCGGCATTTCCGAGATCGCAGCGCCCGAGGCGACGATTGCCGCCAGCAGATCCTCGTGCTCGGGCGGATAGACCTTGTCATGACCGCCGGCCAGCATGGCCACCGTGCCGCCTGCGACACTGGCGCGATGCGCTGATTGATCGATGCCGCGCGCCAGTCCCGAGGCGATGACAAATCCGGCATCGCTGAGATCGCGTGCCAGGACGCTTGCAAATTTCAGCCCGGCGCCGGACGCGTTGCGGGAGCCGACAATCGCAATCATTGGCCGCATCAGCACATCGCGTATCCCGCGCACGCCGAGCAGGGGAGGCGCGTCGTCAAGCACGGCCAGCCGCGGCGGATAGCCGTCTTCACCCGGCGCGACCAGATGGATGCCGAGTTGTTTGCTCGTGGAAAATTCAGCCGTCGCATCTTCCTCGCTGCAGATCCGTCCCGGCCGCGAAGCGCCGCCGCGCCGCGCCAGATCCGGCAGGCGCTCCAGCGCGGCACGCGCACTGCCGAAATGATTGACGAGCGAACGGAAGGTGCGCGGCCCGACATTGTCGGAACGAATGAGCCGCAGGCAGTCGATGCGCTGGGCGTCGGTGAGATGCAGGTTCTGTGTGATGGTGCCGCTGTCCACCGCGATAACATGGATCAAGTTGGGGCAGTGGGGAAGGGGGCGCTTGCCCGATCCCGGTCCGGTCCGTAAAAACGCTCCGGTCCCCGGCCAGGAAACAACGCCATGATCTCGCTCGCCGAACTCCAGCGCCGTATCGATTCCGGCGAGCTTTCGGCCGAGGCGGCCATCACCCGATCGCGGGCGGCGATCAGCGAGCAGGACAAGACCATCGGCGCCTTCGTCTGCCACAGCGAGATGGCCCGTGCGGCGAGTGCCGGCCCGTTGCGCGGCATCGCCGTCGGCATCAAGGATATCATCGATACCTCGGATTTTCCGACCGAGATGGGAGCCGCGATCTACCGGGGATGGCAGCCGCGCGCGGATGCGCCGGTCGTGATGATGCTGAAGCAGGCGGGCGCGACCATCATCGGCAAGACCACGACCACGGCGTTCGCGGCAAACGACCCGACGGCGACGCTCAATCCACGCAACAGAGATCACACGCCGGGCGGATCATCATCGGGCTCCGCGGCGGCGGTGGCCGCCGGGATGATTCCGCTCGCGCTGGGAACGCAGACCGGCGGCTCGGTGATCCGGCCGGCCTCGTTCTGCGGCGTGGCCGCGATCAAACCGTCATTCCGTTTGTTGCCGACGATCGGCGTGAAATGCTTTTCGTGGACGCTGGATACCCTCGGGCTGTTTGCTGCCGGCGTCAAAGACCTGGCACAGGGGCTTTCGGCCATCACCGACCGGCCCGAACTGTTGCCGGGCGCTGCGATGCAGACGCCACGCATCGGCCTTGTGACGCAGGATTTTGCCGGCGCGCCGGAAGCGGCGGGCGGCGAGGCGTTGCGGATCGCAGCGGTTGCGGCTGAGCGCGCCGGTGCTTTGGTTCGTACACTGACATTGCCCGAGATCGTCGGGGAGGCGTGGCGAATTCATCCCATCGTGCAGTTCTTCGAGGCCCATCGCGCGATGGCGTGGGAATATCGCGCCAATTACGACGCCATGCCGCCGCTGTTGCGCAGAAGATTGGACCAAAGCGTCGGCATAACCCCTGCTGCCTATGACGAAGCGCGCTCCATTGCGCACCGGGCCCGTGGGGCACTGGCGGGGTTGTTCAAAGAGGTTGACGTGTTGCTGACGTTCTCGGCGCCCGGCGCCGCGCCCAACGGGCTGGCTTCGACAGGCGATGCGCGATTCAACCAGCTCTGGACCCTGATGGGGGTTCCCTGCGTCA
>JBAVEE010000578.1:0-4549 GCA_049587575.1 Bradyrhizobium sp. | reverse complement strand
CACGACCATCTTCAATTTGCCGCGCAGTTGACACGGAATCTGACCCGTCACCCGACTGTCATCCAGGTGTCATGGCTCAAAAACTAAAAAGCGCCTGCATTCTTTCCAAAGTGGGGTATCAAGATGGCACTCGAACGAAGACTTGGCGTTTTGCTGGCGAGCACGTTGCTCGGGGCATCTCAACTGATGGTCGCGCCAGCACGCGCCGACGAGCAACAATTGCAGCGGCAAATCAACGCCATGAAGCAGCAATTGGACGCCATGCAGCATGAACTGGCGCACGCGAAGAAGCAATCGGGTCAGTCACATATCGGTGGTGCACCCGCGCAGCCAGTCATGGCGCGCGGCAGTGAACTTCTGATCCCGGCCCCGCCGCCGCCCGGCGGCGCGCTGATGCCGACCAAGGCCCTTCCGTCCTGGTTCGACGGTATCCACTTCTCGATGGCCGGCTCCTTCATCGCGATGGAAGGTGCGTGGCGCCAGCATAGCGAAGTTGCGAACGGCGCAAGCGATCCGCCGTTCGGCAGCCCGGGCATGCCGCTGCAGAATTCGGCTCTCTACAACGAACACGAGTTTCGCGCCAGCGCGCAGCAGAGCCGGATAGCCATGAAGACCTGGGGCGACATTGATCCGAACCAGCACCTGAAGGGCTACTACGAAATGGACTTTCTCGGTGCGTCGACCGACGCGAACAACCGCGAGAGCAACAGCTTCACCCCTCGCATACGCCAGGCGTTCGGCCAATATGACAACGACATCTACCACTTCCACATGGCGGCTGGTCAGGCCTGGAGTCTGTTGACCCAGAATAGGGTCGGTATGCTGCCAAATAGCGAAAACGTGCCGCTGACCATTGACGCACAGTACGTCGTCGGCTTCGACTGGTTGCGTAATCCGCAAATCCGCTTTGTCCAGGAATGGAACAACGTCGCCTCGTTCGGCCTGTCGATAGAGCAGCCGGGCGTTGTGTTCCCGGGTTCGCCCAGCGCGGCGACGGTATCGCCGGGTGCCCCGATCGTTACCAGCATCAACAACAATTGCACGGGCGCGACGCATCTCAACGGCACAACGACCTGCTCGAACGACCTCACGCCGGACATCATCGAAAAGGTGGCGCTCGATCCGGGCTTCGGCCACTACGAATTGCTGGGTGTGCAGCGCTGGTTCACCGACCAGGTCGCCGACACGACCATTCCCAACAGCTGGTCGCAAAAGGTGACATTTGGCTGGGGCGTCGGCGGCAACGTGTTGCTCCCGGTGATTCCGAAGTTGCTCGATCTGCAGGGCAGCATCCTGTACGGTCAGGGCATCGGCCGCTACACCTCCAGCCAGTTGCCCGACGCCGTCATCGGGCCGAATGGCTCGCTGACCCCGCTTACCGCGCTGAGTTTCATGGTGGGCGCGGTAGCCCATCCTCTCGAGGGCAATGACGTCTATGCGTATTATGGCCAGGATCGAACCAACGCGAATGCGTGGACGGCCGGTGCGACGCAGGGCGGCTGGGGCAATCCCAATTTCGTCAATAACGGTTGCGTCAATCAGAACTTGACCGGCGGAACGCTCGGCGGCTTCAACACCCCAATCGCTGGTACTGCCTGTACGTTCGACGTCCAGAAGGCCGAGGAGTTCACGATTGGCTTCTGGCAGGATGCCTACAAGGGCAACCTGGGACGGATCAGGGTCGGCGCGCAGTATGAATTTGTGAAATTGACCGCGTTCCAGGGCCTTGCCACTGGTGCCGGCACGCCGAACCAGGGGCTTTCCGTCAACAACAACATCGCCTTCTTCTCGCTTCGCTACTATCCGTTCAATTGACGTAGAGAATCAATCTCGCCGTCATTTGGAAGATTGAGCGATTCTGCGACAGTTACTCCGCTCCGCGTGGTGGGTTATTTTGAACCCGCCACGCGGTGGGAGACGGAGCCGGCCACCTTGTCTGACGTTGTTACGCCTCGAAATGACGGCGGCAGATCCTCCCTCGAGCCACGAGTTTTGCGTGTTTGAATTTTCCGCGTGCGCGGAATGTCCAAATGCGGTGCACAGGGCAAGCGCTCGCTGCCCCCCCCGCACCAGTGCTGCAAACCTGCTGTGGAAATGCTGTTCTGCCTTTGTCAGAATGTGCATACGACGGCCGCATTGCTTTGATGCAGGTCAAGCTTAAGTCGGATGGCGTATATTGCCCGGCGGGCCGTTCGTTGAAGCGGTTTCCGCCCCTCCACCTCGTTCATTACCGCAAATCGATAAGCCATTTTGCGCCGGCGAGCATCTCCCATACCGCGATCGTCGCCTGAATGTCGCACGGCGCTGTTATCGCAAGTGCAAAACGAGATGGGTTTGATTCGGGCTGAAAGGCGGTCAAGGCCGCCCTTCAGCCTTGGAGGGGCGGCGGCGCGACCGGTCATCGCGCTGTCATGGGAATCTGTTAGGTGCGCGCATGGGAAGTGACTCGATGGGTGAAGAGTTGCCGGAACGGCGATTTCGCACTTTGTTTATCTCCGACGTCCATCTCGGAGCCCGCGGTTCGCAAGCCGACCGCTTGCTGGACTTTCTCCGCAGCCACGACGCCGATACCATCTATCTGGTCGGCGATATCGTCGACGGGTGGGCGCTGCGATCGAACTGGCACTGGCCGCAATCGCATAACGATTTCGTGCAGAAAATGCTGCGCAAGGCGCGCAAGGGCGCCAAGGTCATCTATGTGCCCGGCAATCACGACGAGTTCCTGAGGAGCTATTACGGCACGCATTTCGGCGGCATCGACGTCGTGGAAAACACCGTCCATGTCGGCGCCGACGGCCGGCGCTACCTCGTCATTCACGGCGATATCTTCGACCTCGTGGTCCAGAACGCGCGCTGGCTCGCCCATCTCGGCGACAAGGCCTACGACTTCGCGATCCAGATGAACCGGCTGGTCAACTTCTTCCGCCGCGCGTTCGGCGTGTCCTATTGGTCGCTGTCGCAATGGGCGAAGTTGAAGGTCAAGAACGCGGTGAACTACATCGGCGCGTTCGAGGCGACGCTCGCCGCCGAGGCGCGGCGCCATGGCGCCGACGGGGTGATCTGCGGTCACATCCACTACGCCACGATCCGCGACGAACACGGCGTTCGCTATATGAACTGCGGCGACTGGGTGGAGAGCTGCACCGCGCTTGTCGAGCACGAGGACGGCCGCTTCGAAATCATCACCTGGACCGATCCGCTGCGCCGGACGGCCCCTGTAGCCCCGGTCGCAGCACGCGCCGCCTGATGCATATTCTGGTCGCGACCGACGCGTGGCATCCTCAGGTCAACGGGGTGGTGCGGACGCTGGCCATGACCGCGGAAGCGGCCAAGGCGCTGGGCGCCGATGTCAGTTTTCTCACGCCGCAATCGTTTCGCACCTTCGCGCTGCCGAGCTATCCGGATCTGCGCCTGGCCTTGCCGAGCGGTGCGAAAATCGCCCGCCTGATCGGAGAGGCGCGGCCCGACAGCATTCATATCGCGACCGAGGGCCCGATCGGCCTCCTGGTGCGGCGCTTTTGCCGCAAGCATGGCGTGCCCTTCACCACCGGCTTTCACACCCGCTTTCCTGACTACGTCTCGGCGCGCTTGCCGGTTCGCGAGTCGTGGATCTGGGCCGCGCTGCGCGCCTTCCACAGCGGCAGCCAGGCGGTGATGGCGGCGACGCCGGCCCTGGTCAACGAGTTGCGGGCGCGCGGCTTTCGCAATGTGGTGTTGTGGCCGCGCGGGGTCGATACCAGCCAGTTTCATCCGCGCCCAGCCGACCTCGGCCTGCCGCGTCCGGTCTTTCTCTGCGTCGGCCGTGTTGCGGTGGAAAAGAATCTCGAGGCGTTTCTCGATCTCGATTTGCCCGGCACCAAGGTCATCGTCGGCGACGGGCCGGCGCGCGCGGCCCTGATGCGAAAATATCCGCAAGCCGTATTCCCCGGCGCGCTTCAGGGTGAAGAACTGGCGAAGACCTATGCCGCCGCCGACGTCTTCGTGTTTCCGAGCAGGACCGACACCTTCGGACTGGTGCTGCTGGAGGCGCTCGCCAGCGGGGTGCCGGTGGCGGCCTATCCGGTGACCGGTCCCCGCGACGTGCTCGGCTCGGCGCCGGTCGGCGCGTTGAACGACGATCTGCGGCAGGCGTGCCTCTCGAGCTTGCGGATCTCGCCGCAGGCCTGCGTCGAATTCGCCGCTCGCCATACCTGGGAGGCTTCGGCGCGCGCCTTCATCGAGAACATGGCGGATATCCGCGCTGTTGATTCGAAACGCGGCGCGCTGCCGTTTTCTGCCGAGCACCCGCGCTTCGTCGCCTGAGTCATTGATCTTGACGCGAACCGGTATCCCCTTCGCTCGAAAACATTACGCAGAACCTTGCCCGCCTGTCGGGGGACGCGATACAAGTCGCGCATGACACAATCGTCCTCGCTTTTGCCGGTCAATTCCGCCGATATCGACGCCGCGGCGCGGGTGCTGGCGCCGTTCGCGGTGCGAACGCCGCTATTGTCGCCGCCGGGTCTCAGCGACCGCTTCGGCGCGAAGATTTTTATCAAACCGGAGGTGC
>JBAVEE010000577.1:0-2612 GCA_049587575.1 Bradyrhizobium sp. | reverse complement strand
CGATCGCCGGCGCAGCGATGGCCGCTGCCCCCGCGACGCCTATTCCGGTGACCTTGATAAAATCGCGACGCTTCATTGAATTCCCCTCCCCTGGTGATGTGATGCTTGTCGGTCAGCCTTCGTGTCGAGGCTTTCTTTCAGCATGGAACATCCGGTTCGGGATTTCCATGCCGAACTGAAATACTGCAACGCAAAAAGCCCGGCCTCCGCGGAGGCCGGGCTTGCGTTGATTGCTAAAGAGGCAATTAGCCGCGGGTACGCGAGCGGATCATGAAGCTGTCGAAGGTATATTCGGCAACCTGCCACCACAGATACTGGTCGGAGCGATAGGCCTGCATCGCATCGATCGATTTCTTGAAGTCGGCGTTCTTTGCCGAAATTTCGGCCCACAATTCGTTGGTCGCCTTCAGACAGGCTTCCAGGACTTCGTTGGTGAAGGGACGAAGCTGCGTTCCGCCGGCGACCAGCCGCTTCAGCGCCGACGGATTCTGCATGTCATAGCGCGCCGCCATCCAGGTATTCGCGTTCGCGGTCGCATTGGTGATGATGGCCTGGTAATTCTTGGGTAGCGAATTCCACTTCTCGAGATTGCAGAAGGCGTGCACGGTGGGACCACCTTCCCAGAAGCCCGGATAATAATAATATTTGGCGACCTTCTGAAAACCGAGCTTCTCGTCGTCATACGGTCCGACCCATTCGGCCGCGTCGATCGTTCCCTTCTCGAGTGCGGGATAAATATCGCCGCCCGCGAGCTGCTGCGGCACGACGCCGACCTTTTGCAGCACCTGCCCGGCAATGCCTCCGATGCGGAATTTCAGTCCGGAGAGATCGGCAACCGTCTTGATCTCCTTTCGGAACCAGCCGCCCATCTGGGTGCCGGTGTTGCCGCAGGGAAAAGCGATCACGCCGAATTTCTTGAAGAACTCGTTTCCGAGTTCCATCCCGCCGCCCTGGTACCACCAGGAATTCTGCATTCGCGCATTGAGGCCGAACGGTACCGACGCGTAGATCGCGAAGGTCGGGTCCTTGCCGACATAGTAATACGAGACGGTGTGACACATCTCGACGGTGCCGTTGGAGGTCGCATCCAGCGCCTGCAGACCCGGCGCGAGTTCACCGGCCGCGAACAACTGGATCTGGAATTTGTTGTCGGTCATTTCAGCGACGTATTTGGCAAATTCCACCGAGCCGCCGTAAATCGTGTCGAGCGATTTAGGGAAACTTGAGGTCATGCGCCATTTGATCTCGGGCGAGGATTGCGCAATCGCCGGGGAGGCCACCGCTGTTGCTGCGGCACCCGCTGCAGAAACTTTCAAAAAATCACGACGCTTCATAAAGGCATCTCCTTGTAGGGGCATTTCCCATCTTCGCGGGAGCTGTTCTTTCGGCGATGCGATTTCCGTGTCAACCGAAGGCGCTCTGGCCGGGGCTTTAACACGGAAGTCAGCTCAGCGAAAACGCGACAAAGGCATGACTGCACCGATTAAACGAAAGTCGCATATGCGCAAGCCGGCCGGTTCAGGCCGCAGCGATTGCGCCCTTGAGCTGATCGCGGACCTTGGCTGCGATGGCGCGGTAGATCGCCGCATGCGGTCCATTGGGCTCGCTCTCGACCACGGGCGTGCCTGAATCCGAGGTGGTGCGAATCGACATATGCAGCGGAATTTCACCCAAAAACGGTACGCTAAGGCGCTCGGCCTCATGGCGGGCTCCGCCGTGACCGAAGATGTCCGATTGGGTACCGCACTGCGGACACTGGAAATAGCTCATATTCTCGACGATGCCGAAAACCGGCACATTGACCTTCCTGAACATCGCGAGCCCGCGCCGGGCATCGATCAGGGACAGATCCTGCGGCGTCGAAACGATAACGGCGCCCTTGAGCGGCACATTCTGCGCCAGCGTCAACTGGGCGTCGCCGGTGCCGGGAGGCATATCGACCACCAGAACGTCAAGCGTGCCCCATGCCACATCCCGCAGCATCTGGGTGATGGCCGACATCACCATCGGCCCGCGCCAGATCATCGCGGTATCCTCCTCGACCAGAAAGCCGATCGACATGATCGCAAGGCCGAAACGCATGATCGGAATCATCTTCCTGTCGTCGTTCAGCTGCGGCTTCTCATGGATGCCGGTCAGCCTCGGCACCGACGGCCCGTAGATGTCGGCGTCGAGCAGGCCGACGCGCAAACCGAGGTCGCGCAGGCCAAGCGCCAGGTTGAGCGCGGTGGTCGACTTTCCGACCCCGCCCTTGCCGGAAGCCACCGCGATCACGGCGGCGATGCCGGGAATTTCCGACTGCTTCGACATCGGCGACGCCGGGCCTTGCGGCGGCTTATGGGCCGAGACCGGCGCCACGCCGTGGGCGTGGCGATGCGGCGCCGGGGCCGCGGGACCCGGCTTGCGTTCGGCCGTCAGCGCGATCATGGCGACGGTGACGCCGGGGATCGCCCGCACGGCTGCTTCGGCCTGCGCGCGAACGCTTTCCCAGGCGCGGGCCTCGGTGGCGTCGACATTGATCGAAAAAAACACCTTGCCGTCGGTGACCGTGACCGGCGACAGCACACCGGCATTGGTCAGGGCAACGCCGCGCGGCGACGCCACCTTGGCGA
>JBAVEE010000576.1:0-5822 GCA_049587575.1 Bradyrhizobium sp. | reverse complement strand
CAGCTCGGTTTCTTCGTCATTGCGATGGCTTGCCACGGCGAGCTGGCGCGCACCCGCCCCGCCGCGAAATATCTCACCGGGTTTTATGTCGCGCTGTCGTTCGGCGGCATGGTCGGCGGCCTGTTCGCCGGCCTGATCGCGCCGAACGTGTTTTCGTGGGTCGCGGAATATCCGATCCTGCTGGCGCTGGCGGCGTTGTGCCGTCCGCCCGGCGAGGAGCGCCTGTCGCGCTGGAGCCGCTGGTACTGGCCGCTTCTGCTCGTCGTCGCGGCGGGATTGATCGCGCCGTCGTTTGGCTCCGGTAAGCTGTTCGACTGGCTCGAGGACCAGCGCGTGTATGTGGTCGGCGCGGTCGCGGTTGCCGGGATGCTGCTGGCGCTGGTGCTGAAGGCGGATCGCTGGAAACTTGCCGCGATCGCCACGCTGGCGCTGGTTTTGATCCGGGTCTATTCGGCCGACGAGGGGCGGGTGGAAACCGTGCGCAGCTTTTTCGGCGTCCACAAGATCGTGGTGACGCCGCACGGCCAGTATCACGTGCTGATGCACGGCACCACGATCCACGGCGCCGAGAAATTCCAGAACGACGACGGCACTCCGGTTCAGGGGCGGCCCGAACCGATCACCTATTACCACAAGGACGGCGGCATCGGTCAGGCGATCACGGCGATCCGCGACCGCAAAAGCGGGCCACTCCGCGTCGCGGTGATCGGCCTTGGCGCCGGCACGCTGACCTGCGCCTCCGCGCCGGGTGAGACCTGGAAGTTCTTCGAGATCGACCAATCGATGGTCGATACCGCGCGCGATCCCAGATATTTCACCTACATCAGGAATTGTGCGCCGGATCTGAAGCCCGTGATGGGCGACGCGCGGCTGACTTTCGCCCGCGAGCCCGACGGCGTCTACGATCTGATCATCGTCGACGCCTATTCCTCCGACGCGATCCCGATCCATCTCGCCACCCAGGAGGCGATGAAGATCTACAAGGACAAGCTGGCGCCGCAGGGCGCGGTGCTGATGCACGTCTCGAACCGGCACCTCGAATTGTCCAGCGTCGTGGTCGGCATCGCCGCGGCCAACGATCTCAAGAGCTGGGTCTACAGCGAGGATTCCGGTCGCGATGGCGAGTACATCTTCTCGACCTCGGTCGTCGTCTCCGCGCGCGAGGAGGCCGATATCGGCAAGCTGGCATCCTCGGAGCAATGGACCGAGACCGCAGCCGACGAAAAGCAGCGGGTCTGGACCGACGATTACTCCAACGTGCTGGGCGCGGTGTACCGGCGGCTGCGCGACGGCGAGCAGTAGCCCTCGAAACGTGAACGCCGCCCGGCCGGGTGTGACCCGGCCGGTGCAGGGCCGCGATGGAACTTGAGCTGTCCCGCGCGCGTTATCGCCCGGGTTACCCGAGCTGTGCCGCTTCCCGATACGCGGGCGCTTGAGGAGGGTGTCATGTCGAAACTCAAATTGCTGTCAGTGATCGTGCTTTCGATCGCGCTTTCGGGAGGGGCTTGGGCCAGAGGCGGCGGCGGAGGTGGCCATGGCGGAGGCGGTGGTCATGGCGGGGGCGGTCACGGCGGGGGTGGCGGTCATGGCGGTGGCGGCCATTTCGGCGGGGGCGGTCATTTTGGCGGTGGGGGTCATTTCGGAGGCGGTCATTTCGGCGGCATGCGCGGCGGCGGGGCGCACTTCAGCGGGGCGCGCGGCGGCGGCGGTCATTTCGGCGGCGGAAGGCACTTCGGTGGCCGGTCCGCGATATCCCGATCGGCCGGGGGAACAGGTTTCCGCGGCAATCGTTCGCTTGCCGGCCGTAATTCCGCAGGCGGTTTGGCCGCTCGAAACGGGGGTTTGGCCGGGCGGAACGCGGGTTTGGCCGGCCGGAACGCGGCCGTCAGATCGGCCGCCGTCCGCCACGCGATGGGCTCACGCTCCGTCGCGGGCGCGTTGCACAACCGGGGCGCCTTGCACAATCCGGGCACCCGGGCGCAGATCGCGGCGACCGCGGCAACGGCGGGATGGCACAACCGGGGCGGCGGCGGATGGTGGCAGCACGGCAATGGCGGCTACGGCTGGGTCGGCCCGCTGTTTTGGCCGTTCGCCTATTACGACATGTCTGACTACGCGCTATGGGGGTACGGCTACGATCCTTCGTTCTGGGGTTATGGCTATGGCGACATCTATGCCGGCATCTTCGCGCCTTACGGCTATGACACCCTGACCGGCTATCTGCCGTCGGGCGGCGGCCGCAATTCCGCCGGCGCGACGCCCGCAACGCAGGCGGCAAATCCGCCACCGGACGAACTGTCCCAAATGTGCGGCGAGGGCAGCCGTGAGATCGCCGGCCTGCCGATCGATCAAATCCAGCAAGCCATTCAGCCCGATGATGCCCAGCGCACGGCGCTCGATGATCTTGCCAACGCATCGATGAAAGCGGCGCAGACCATCAAGGCCGCATGCCCGACGCAGATCGTGTTGACCGCGCCGGGCCGGCTCGCCGCCATGGAGTCGCGCATCGAAGCGATGATCGCGGCGGTCGGCATCGTGCAGCCGCCGCTCGATCGTTTCTACGGCCTCCTCAACGACGAGCAGAAGGCGCGGCTCACCGCGCTCGGCCAGGATCAGCGTGAAGCGCGGCGTGCCGGACCGGCTGCGGTCAACGCCGAAGGCCCGCTCGCGCAGGGTTGTGGCTCCGCGCCGTCCGGTGCGACGGATTGGCCGGCCGCCGAGATCGAGCAGCGGCTGCATCCGACCGAAGCGCAGCGCGCGGGCCTCACCGCCCTGAAGGAGGCCAGCGCCAGGGCGGCGGAAATGCTCAAAGCCTCCTGCGCGCCGGATACCCCGCTGACGCCGCCGGCGCGGCTCGCCGCCGTCGGCAATCGGCTCGACACCATGCTGCAAGCGGTCGAGACGGTGAAGGCGGCGCTTGATGATCTCTATCAGGATTTGACCGACGAGCAGAAGGCGCAGTTCGAGGCTATCGGTCCGGACCGAACGATGTCGTCGTCGTCGGACGAATCCGCGCCGGCGACACGCCACTACCACCGGCGTCATCATGCCAGTATCGGCGGAATCGTTCGCCGGCTTATTTCATTCGGGTTTTGAAGATTTGGAGCAGGGCCGGTTCTGACGGGAATCAGAACTGGCCCTCCGACTGGCCCGGCGGCGGTTCGCGTGACCAAATGTTGCGAACAGCCAAAACAATGGAGCGCGTTCGAGGGAGCTTGCGGCCTATCGGGCGCGCATGCGCGGCAGTTCGGCGGCGGCGCCGCCGAGCGCTTCGCGCCTGTCGACCACCGCGTGATGGAACTGCTCGAGCACCAGGCCGTAGGCGGACAGATCCCCCTCTTCGATGGCGCCGTCATCATAGCATTGCAGCGTCTCGCGAAGGATGTCGTCGGCCTCGCGCTGCAACGCATCCAGTTCTTCAATCGAATTGATGTTGCGGACCAGCGCGATCGTCGCCAGCAGCTTGTCGCGGTGCAGGGTATTCAGCCTTCGTTCGTCCCGCTTGAGGTAATGGCGTAGCCACGCGCTGCCTGAGCCGAGCAGGGAAAGCAGCAGGATACCGCCCCAGATGTAATCGCTGTATTTGTCGAGGAACGTCCGTTCGGTGCCGTCAATATAGGCGGCTGCCCCGGGATGGGCCGGGATCGCGGCGTCCTTGTCGGTATCCGGCTTCTCGATTTTTGCCGCGCCTGGATTTTCCCTGGCAAGCGACGGCCGAACCGCGAACAACTCCCGGACAAACGCTCCAACCGCGCCGTCGGACAGCGATTTCGGCGCGACGATCAGGTGGTTGACGCCGACGGTCTCAACCGTGTCGTCGGGGCGGGCAGGCGACGAGGTAAAGGAGCTTCCGGGAATTTCCTCCGACTCGTAGAGCGGGTGCTTGTGGGCGATCGCTTCCGCTACGTCGATGGCGAGAAATACCGGCTCGCCCCTGACACGTGCGGTCGACGTGATGGCCTCCGCGGTGATCCTGCTGTCGAGCGGTCCGACCGTCATGAAGGCATCGATCGAGGGATCGCGCAGCATTTCGGCGATTTGGGAGGTGCTGAACTGGGCGACCGCCACCTTGTCGGGGTTGACGCCCGATTCCGTCAGGATCACGCGGAGCAGCGCGAGGTTTACCTTGGTTCGGCCAACGACGCCTATGCGATGGCCTTCGAGATCGCCGATCTGCTTGATTTTCGATTTGGATTCTTTCTTCGAGCCCTTGCGCGGAGCGCCGGAAGGCGCCCAAAGAACCACGACGTTCTTGCGCAGGATCGCGACCGCCTCGGTTCCGTTGGGCATGTCCTCATCGGCGCGGACGACCGCCAGATCGGCTTCCTCGGACCCGAGCAGTCCAACGCTCTCGACCGTGCCGGCGGTTGAGACGATCGTAAGTCGAACCGGACCGCCCTCATGGGCAAAGGATTGCGCCAGGGCTTGAATCAATTTTTGATCGTCGCTCCCCGGCGGGCCGACGGCAATGCGCAGGGTCGTTGGCCTCAACAAGAGAAGGGCGGTGCCGGCGATGGCCGCGAAGATGAGCAAGGCAGCGGCCAGCAGCAGAAACGGAGAGCTCTGGTTCCGGCCCCGGGGAGACGGGCTTGTGTCCAAACCGTCTGATGATGACATGTTGCCGCCAAGCCAGGAATGATCCAACGGATGCGCCCCGCATCATAGCACGATAGCACGCTTCGCGGCTTCGTATCAGACTCCGGAGGAACGTCTTCGCCTCGCAGGGCGGTCGAAGGGCACGGCGGGGATCTCAAGCACAGCTCGTTTTTCCGGTTCGCTGCGACGGTTTTTCCGTCGCCAGCCTCGCGCGCTCATTTTGACCACGATTTGGCGGAAATTATAGGACTGACTGAGGTCGGTTGGGCGGCCCGATGCCGGCGCCGACAGGCGCATTCAGCAATGCGCGATTGGAGGGCTTGCCGTGCAATTGCGAAGCCTCGTTCTCTTGACAGCGCTGGCTGCCGGCCTTGCGTCGTGCTCTCGTGAAGTGGAGTACACCGAGCAGCAGCGGGCGTGCATTGCCGGGCGCTATACGAACTACGATGCAAGGCAGCTTAGCCAGTGCGTCGACGTGTGCAGGGCCTGCATGAGGGGCAACACGGTGACCTGCAACACCTCGTGCAGGCTCAGAGGTGCAAGTTAGAGGCGGCGCGAACCAGACCGCGATTTTGCCTGTCGCCGGGAGGGCGAGAGCGCCGTCCCGTGGCGGGCGGTCAAACCTGGCCCGCCGACGCCGTATCCTTTCATGATTTATCGCAAGGCCGCCGGCCGCCGCTTCTGCCAGAATTCCCCGACACTGACGGGGGAGAGAAATGACGAAGCCGATTCCGGACAAGGCGGAGATTGCACTCGAATATCCCGACAAATTCTACGTCGGTACGTTCGAGGCCTCCTCGCGATTTGAGGCGCATCTCGATCCGACCGGCTTCACGCTGGTCCTTGAGCGGCCAGGCGCCGACGACGTTCGCAAGTCGATTCACCTGCACATCAATTTCGGCCTGCTTGCCGGCATTTTGGGCGAACTCGCCGCGACCGTCGCTTCCATTCCCAGGGACGATCTGTTGCATCGCGATCAACTCGCGCGCGCCGTCGGTGAATTGCAGGGGGCGCTGGCGCGGGATTAGCGCGGAACGCGCGGACGATGAGCCCGCCCGGCCTTCAGCGCCGCCATCGCACCGGCGCGGTTCACCGTGTCCGACCGACGGGACCATGCAGACCGCAGGCCGCGGGCGCGGGGGCGTGACCCAAAGGTCACAGCGACGGCCAATGGCCCGAAAGTCGCCTGTCCCGGGCTTGACCGGCACCTGAAGAGATTGAATCAT
>JBAVEE010000575.1:0-14104 GCA_049587575.1 Bradyrhizobium sp. | reverse complement strand
GACCTGCCTTGTCGGTTGTCGATCATAACGCCATCGAGCTGTCGCCCCGGATTTCGGAGGCTGAGGTTGCCGATTACGTCGCGCTGCTGAAGCCGCGGGTAATGTCGCTGGTGATCTTCACCGCGCTGGTTGGACTGATGATCGCGCCGGGCCACGTCCATCCAGTGCTGGCGTTCACCTCGATCCTCTGCATCGCGGTTGGCGCCGGGGCCTCGGGCGCGCTGAACATGTGGTACGAAAGCGACATCGACGCCTTGATGACGCGCACGGCCAACCGGCCGATCCCGCGCGGCCGGGTGACGCCGCCGGAAGCGCTGGCGTTCGGGATGACGCTGGCCTTCTTCTCGGTGATGACCCTCGGCATCCTCGTCAACTGGATTGCCGGCGCGCTGCTGGCGTTCACGATCTTCTTCTACGTCGTGATCTATACGATGGCGCTGAAGCGCTGGACCGCGCAGAATATCGTGATCGGCGGCGCCGCCGGCGCCTTGCCGCCGGTGGTGGCTTGGGCGGCCGCAACCGGTTCGCTGTCGGTCGAACCGCTCTTGTTGTTCCTGATCATCTTCTTCTGGACCCCGCCGCATTTCTGGGCGCTGGCGCTGTTCCGCAGCGACGACTATGCCCGCGCCGGCGTGCCGATGCTGCCCGTCGTCGCCGGTCCCGATGCGACTCGGCTGCAGATACTGCTCTATACGCTCGTGCTGGTCGCGGTTGCCGCAGCACCCTGGCCGCTCGGCTATTTCGACGCGGTCTATGGCGTGACCTCACTCGTCCTCGGCGGCGGCATGCTGGCCTTCGCGGTCAATGTTTACCGTCATCGCCAGGGCAGCGAAGCGTTGCGCGCGACGCGAAGACTGTTCGCGTTTTCCATCCTTTATCTGTTTGCGCTGTTCGCGACCTTGCTGATCGAGGTGGTCGCCCGCGCCGTTGTGCCGTCGGTCTGGTAGGGGGCGAATGGCAGGGCAAATGGCCGACAAGCATGAGCCAGATGGAATTGTCCTCACCGAGGCGCAGAAGAAGAGCCGCCGCCAGCGATCAATCGCCATCGCGCTGGCACTCGGCGTTCTTGTCATCCTGTTTTTCGCGGTCACCATGGTCAAGGGGCCGGCCGTCCTAGTGCGGCCGATATGATGGATATGGACAAAGAGCCGACGATACCGCCACAGCCGACCTCCAGCCCCGAGGCATCTGCGCGCCGCGGCCCGAGCCGCGATGTGGTGGTTGGTTCGATCGCCGGCCTGGTCGCCGTGCTGATGGTCGGCGCGGCCTATGCAGCGGTGCCGTTTTACAACTGGTTCTGCCGCACCACCGGCTTCAACGGCACCACCCAGGTTGCCAATTCGGCGCCGACCTCGGCGCCGCTTTCGCGCAAGATCGCGGTGCGCTTCGACTCCAACGTCGCGGGCGGCTTGCCGTGGAAATTCGTACCGGAACAGACCGAAATCGAAGTTCGGATCGGCGAAGTCGTGACCGTGTTTTACACCGTGACGAACCAGTCGGCGCGAACCACGACCGGACAGGCCGCCTACAATGTGGCGCCGCTCACGGTCGGCGCGTATTTCCAGAAAATCAACTGTTTCTGCTTCACCGAACAGACCATGGCTCCCGGTGAAAAACGCGAAATGCCCGTGGTGTTCTATGTCGACCCGTCGATCGTCAATGACAGCGACAATGACGGGCTGAACACCATTACCCTTTCCTACACCTTCTATCCCGTGCGCGACCCGGCTCCGAAGCCGCTGGCGGCGGGCGAGCCGGACAAACCCAAGGAAAACCTTTGAAAAGAAGCCTTTGAAGGCAAGCCTCTGATCATCGCGATCCGGGTATTTGATTTTTGAGACGAATGAGTGCCGAACAGGCACTGCTAACGGAGAGACCGCAAATGGCTACGGCGCAAGTGAAGCACCACGACTACCACCTCGTCGATCCGAGCCCGTGGCCGATCGTCGGCTCCGTTTCGGCCTTCATCATGGCGGTCGGCGCGATCACCTGGATGCATCATTTGTTTGCAGCGGCGCCGATCATTTTCGGCGTCGGCACCATCGGCGTGCTCTACACCATGGCAAGCTGGTGGGCGGATGTCATCCGCGAGGCTCAGTACAAGGGTGACCACAGTCGCGTGGTGCAGATCAGTCACCGCTACGGCATGATCCTGTTCATCGCCTCCGAAGTGATGTTCTTCGTCGCCTGGTTCTGGGCCTTCTTCAACTCCTCGCTGTTCCCCGGCGATCCGGTTCACGCCACGCGCGAGGCACTGTTCGGCGGCGTGTGGCCGCCCAAGGGCATCGAGACCTTCGACCCCTGGCACCTGCCGCTGTTGAATACGCTGTTGTTGCTGACCTCCGGCACCACGGTGACCTGGGCGCATCACGCCCTCCTGGAAAACGACCGTCAGGGGCTGAAATACGGCCTGATCCTGACGATCCTGCTCGGCGCGACCTTCACCTGCGTGCAGGCCTACGAATACGCCCATGCCACGTTCTCTTTCGCCGGCAACATCTACGGCGCAACCTTCTTCATGGCGACGGGCTTCCACGGCTTTCACGTGCTGGTCGGTACCATCTTCCTCATCGTCTGCCTGGTGCGCGCCTATGCCGGGCATTTCACCCCGAAGCAGCATCTCGGCTTCGAATTCGCCGCCTGGTACTGGCATTTCGTCGACGTGGTGTGGTTGTTCCTCTTCATCTGCATCTATGTCTGGGGGCATGGCGCCGAGACCATGGCGCACGGCGCGCATTGATTTCCGATGCGATAGCGTTTCCCGGCCGGTTCGTGCCGAGGAAACGCGTCAAACAACCAGCCATTGTGCTACAAGGGGGCGGCCGCAGGGCCGCCCTTTTCCTTTCCCTCTCCCTTTGCGGGAGAGGGTGCCCTCGCGAGGCGAGAGCCGCTGACGGTCTCCATCCGCGGAGACAGAACCTTCACCCGGCTCGATTTCGCTTCGTTCCATCTCGCCACCCTCTCCCGCAAGGGCAGAGGGGAAGGACAGAACATGCCGGACCCGATACCCCCTACGTTGACCCAGAGCGCGCTGCGCGGGCTCGCCTGCAAATGTCCGCGCTGCGGCAAGGGAAAGCTTTACGCGGGCTTTCTCACTCTGCGGCCGCGATGTGAATCCTGCGGGCTCGACTTTGCCTTCATCGATACCGGCGACGGGCCTGCGATCTTCATCATCATGATCGCCGGCGCCATCGTGGTCGCCTGCGCGTTGATCGTGGAGGTCAAGTATCAGCCGCCGTTCTGGCTGCACGCGGTGCTCTGGCTGCCGCTGATTCTCGCGACCACGCTGTTGCCGCTGCGCGCGATGAAGGCGCTGCTGATTGCACTCCAGTACCACCACAAGGCAGCACCTGGCCGGTTGATCGACCGCGAGCCGAAATGATCGCGATGGCGGGACGGCGACGCCGCGGCTTTGGCGTATTCACGCTTGCGATGGTGGCGGTGTTCATCGGTCTCGGGGTGTGGCAATTGCAGCGCCGGGTCGAGAAACATGCCTTGATCGCGGCCCTGACCGAGCGGCTTGCCGCGGCACCCGCACCGCTGCCGTTGCCCGCACAATGGCGCACGCTCTCCCCGGAAAGGGATGAATTTCACCGCGTGCGTTTTACGGCGACCTACCAGCCAGCGCCCGATGCGATGGTCTACAGTTCCGGTTCAGCCGTGCGCGAGGATATCTCGGGCCCCGGCACCTGGGCCTTCCTGCCGGCGCGGCTGCCGACCGGCGAGACCGTCGTGATCAACGCCGGCTTCGTGCAGAACACGATGCAGGATCGCAGCCTGCAGGATCGCGCGGTGTCGCGGCTCGTCACCGGCGAGCCGGTAACGCTGACGGGCTACATCCGATTTCCCGAGACGGCGGGCATGCTGACCCCGGCCGAAAACATCGCCAAACGGATGTGGTTCACCCGGGATCATCTTGCGATGGCGCGGTCGCTCGGCTGGGGCGCGGTCGCGCCGTTCTATATCGATCTGGAGCAGCCGGTGCCTGCCAGCGGGATTCCGAAGCCGGGGGCGCTCGAGGTGCATCTCAAGGACGATCACCTGCAATACGCCCTCACCTGGTTCGCGCTGGCGGGCGTCGTGGTGATCGCGTTCGGGGTGTGGCTGCGGGGGCAAAGGCGTGAATCCCGGCCCGGGCAGCAGCGCAACTGAGCTCGTTTCCGAAGGGATGCTCGCCATCCGAGGGGCCGACCGATCCTGTTCGGATCTGCGGACCCTGGCCGTCAGTGATGCTCGTCGCTTCTGCTCCTGGCAAACGTCACGACTTCCGTTTGGCACCGCGCCTCCGTCAATTACGGATGGCTTGTCGCCATGAGGATTCGGCGGTCGGTTGGTCCCCTGCATCTATGGGAACCGGCCAACGCGCGGCCCGCCGCGGTCCTTATTTGCGGGCGGTGAACCGAACTTGATCTGCGCGCTACCGGGTAGGACTGATACAACAGGGCCCTGCCGCGCCACCGGGCGAGGCACGCTTGCGGTAATCGATATTGAACGCCTCCCGCGCCAACGACAGCCAGCAGGGATTTGATGACGATGAGTGACACGCTCCCAGCTCTTGCGGGCTTGCCGGTCAGCCTCGGCGACATCGAGACGGCGGCCGGCGTGATCGCCGGCTTCGTGAAGCGAACGAGCTTCGAGTGCAGCCGTACGCTGTCCGACATCACCGGCGCCAGCGTATGGCTCAAATTCGAGAACCTGCAGTTCACGGCGAGTTTCAAGGAGCGCGGGGCGCTCAACCGGCTGTCGGCCCTGTCCGCCGATGAACGGCGGCAAGGCGTGATCGCGGCCTCGGCCGGCAACCACGCGCAGGGTGTTGCCTATCACGCGGCCCGCCTCTCGATACCGGCGACCATTTTCGTGCCGGTCGGGACTCCGACCGTGAAGGTCGAGAACACACGCCGTCATGGCGCGACCGTGATCGAAGCCGGAGCAACGCTGGAGGAAGCCGCCAGCCTGGCCGTAGACCATGGCCGCAAGGAGCGGTTGACGTTCATCCATCCCTATGACGACCCGATGATCATCGCCGGCCAGGGCACCATCGCGCTCGAGATGCTTGCTGCGGTGCCCGACCTCGATGTTCTTCTGGTGCCGATCGGGGGAGGCGGCCTCATTTCCGGCATGGCGGTCGCCGCCAAGACGCTCAAGCCCGGTATCGAGATCATCGGCGTGCAGGCCGCTCTCTATCCTTCCATGTATAACCTCATCAAGGGGCAACAGCTTCCGATGCGTAGTGACACGCTCGCGGAAGGCATTGCGGTCAAGACGCCCGGCGCGATCACTTCCGCGATCGTGCGCGCACTGGTCGATGACATCGTGCTCGTCACCGAAAAGGAGATCGAGCAGGCGCTGAGCCTCCTCATCAAGATCGAGAAGTCGGTCACGGAAGGTGCAGGCGCAGCCGCGCTGGCCGCCGTTCTCGCCGATGAAAGCCGCTTCGAAGG
The DNA here is from genome assembly GCA_049587575.1 of Bradyrhizobium sp. Taxonomy (GTDB): domain Bacteria; phylum Pseudomonadota; class Alphaproteobacteria; order Rhizobiales; family Xanthobacteraceae; genus Bradyrhizobium. Next base: position 8,663 of record JBAVEE010000575.1, on the reverse strand, counting down.
TCGCTCGCTCGGCCTCGTGCTGAGCGGCGGCAATATCGACACGCGGCTTCTATCCAGCGTGCTTACCCGTCAGCTCGCGAGGGAGGGCCGCTTGTCACGGCTGAGATTCGACATCGTCGACCGGCCCGGCCAGCTCGCCACGGTGCTGACCGTCCTGAGCAGGACCGGGGCCAACATCGTCGAGGTATCCCATCAGCGCATCTTCACGGATCTGCCGGCCAAGGCGGTGCTGCTCGAAGTGGTGATCGAGACCAGGGACCGGTCTCATCTTGCGTCAACCGTCGCATCGCTGCGGGCGGCCAATATCGACGTGGATGTCGGCGGCAACTGACGAGGCCGGCCGGTGGCGTGCAGGCATCGGCGGGGTGGGCAAGCCGCATTGCCGAGCTTCCGAATGTCCGCATCTTTTCGCAATTCCGGCATTTCCCCTTCCGGCGAAAACGCTTTATGGTGCCGCGCGGCTTTGTCATCGACAAAGTTATATTTTCGATGAATATCAAAGGCTTGGCGGAAAGTCGGAGCCTTTGGAGGGCGGTTTGACGCGATACATTTCGACCCGGGGGGAGGCCCCCGTCTTGGGTTTCTGCGACGTCATGCTGACCGGGCTTGCCCGCGACGGCGGTCTTTACGTGCCCGAAGTCTGGCCGCAGCTTTCGGCCCAAACCATCGCGGGATTTTTCGGCCAGCCCTATTGGGAAGTCGCGGTCGATGTGATCCGTCCGTTTGTCGGCAACGAGATTTCCGACGCCGATCTCGGGCGCATGGCGAACGAGGCCTACGCCACGTTCCGTCACCCCGCGGTGGTTCCGCTCGATCAGATCGGTCCCAATCAATTCCTGCTGGAGCTGTTTCACGGTCCGACGCTCGCGTTCAAGGACGTCGCGATGCAGCTGATCTCGCGGCTGATGGACCACGTGCTGGCGAAGCGGGCGCAGCGCACCACCATCGTGGTGGCAACCTCGGGCGATACCGGGGGGGCCGCGGTCGACGCGTTTGCCGGTCTCGACAATGTCGACTTGATCGTATTGTTCCCGCACGGCCGAATCTCCGACGTGCAGCGCCGGATGATGACCACAAGCGGCGCCGGCAATGTTCACGCCCTCGCTGTCGAAGGAACCTTCGACGATTGCCAGGCGATCGTGAAGGGGCTCTTCAACGATCACCGTTTTCGCGACGCGGTAGCGCTGTCCGGGGTCAATTCCATCAACTGGGCGCGGATCGTGGCGCAGGTGGTGTATTATTTCACCTCAGCGGTGGCGCTCGGGGCGCCGGCGCGACCAATGGACTTTACGGTGCCGACCGGAAATTTCGGCGACATCTTCGCAGGCCTGGTCGCCAAGCGCATGGGCCTGCCGGTCAGGTGGCTGCGAATCGCCGCCAACGTCAACGATATCCTGCCGCGCACCCTCAAGACCGGGATCTACGAAGTGCGCGAGGTTCACGCCTCGACCTCACCGTCGATGGATATTCAGGTCTCGTCGAATTTCGAACGGCTATTGTTCGAGGCGAGTGGCCGCGATGCGGCTACCGTCCGCAGGCTGATGGCGTCGCTGAAGCAATCCGGGCGTTTCGTTCTGCCCGACGCGGTGCTGGCCGCCATCCGCGAGGAGTTCGACGCCGGACGCGCCGATGAGACCGAAACCAGCGCGGCGATCCGTGCCACCTGGCGCGAGGCCGGCGATCTTGTGGATCCGCATACCGCGGTGGCGCTGGCGGTGGCGGACCGCGACACGCCGGATTCGAAGATTCCCAACATCGTGCTGTCGACCGCGCATGCCGCGAAATTTCCCGACGCGGTGGAGGCGGCCTGTGGTGTGCGGCCGGAACTGCCGCCCTGGCTTGAGGGGCTGATGACCAGGTCCGAGCATATCAAGGTCATGAAGAACGATCAGGTCGAAGTCGCGCAGTTCGTGCTGTCGGTCAGCCGTGCCGCGAAGCAAGGAGTTACCGGATGAGCGTCGACGTCACCAAGCTTCCCTCCGGCCTTACCGTCATCACCGATACCATGCCGCATCTCGAGACCGCGGCGCTTGGGGTGTGGGCCGGCGTCGGTGGCCGCGACGAGAAGCCCAACGAGCACGGTATCTCGCATCTGCTCGAACACATGGCATTCAAGGGCACCACGCGGCGCTCGTCGCGCGAAATCGTCGAGGAAATCGAGGCGGTCGGCGGGGACCTCAACGCCGGCACCTCGACAGAGACCACCGCCTATTATGCGCGCGTCATGAAGGCCGATGTTCCGCTGGCGCTCGACGTGCTCTCGGACATTCTCTCCAACCCATCCTTCGTGCCGGATGAATTGGAGCGCGAGAAGAGCGTGATCGTGCAGGAAATCGGCGCCGCGCAGGACACGCCTGACGACGTCGTGTTCGAACATCTCAACGAGCTGTGCTACCCGGACCAACCGATGGGACGTTCGTTGCTGGGAACGGCGAAGACCTTGAAAGCCTTCGACCGCGATACGTTGCGGGGCTACCTTTCGACGCATTATCGCGGCCCCGATATGGTGGTTGCCGCCGCCGGTGCGGTCGATCACAAGCGGGTGGTCGAGGAAGTGGCGGAGCGATTCGCGAGCTTCGATGGAGTGGCCGCGCCGAAGCCGCAAGCCGCGAAGTTCGGCACGGGCGGCTCGCGCGTGGTGCATCGCGACCTCGAGCAGGCGCATCTGACGCTGGCGCTCGAGGGGGTGCCGCAGACCGATCTGTCGCTGTTCTCCTTGCAGGTCTTTGCCAACGCGCTCGGCGGCGGGATGTCGTCGCGTCTGTTCCAGGAAGTGCGCGAAAAGCGCGGGCTGTGCTACTCGATCTACACCTTCCACGCACCCTATACCGATACCGGCTTTTTCGGGCTCTACACCGGCACCGATCCGGGCGATGCGCCCGAGATGATGGAAGTGATTGTCGACGTCATCAACGATGCCGTGGAGACCTTGACCGAGGCCGAGATCGCGCGCGCCAAGGCGCAGATGAAAGCCGGGCTGCTGATGGCGCTCGAGAGTTGCAGCTCCCGCGCCGAGCAGCTGGCGCGCCATGTGCTGGCCTACGGGCGCCCTCTGACGGTGGAAGAGCTGGTGGCCCGGATCAATGCCGTGAGCGTGGATTCGACGCGAAATGCCGCGCGGGACCTGTTATCGCGCAGCCGTCCGGCGGTCGTGGCCCTGGGTAGCGGAAGAGGGCTGGACACGGCGGTCGGTTTTGCGGAAGGATTGACCAAATCGAAGGCCAAGGCGCGCCTTCATTGAAGGCCGTTGCGCGATTTCATATCTTTGTTTGAGCATGAGCGTCCGGAAAACCGGCTCTCACTTTTCGGGATATTGCTCTGGGTTGAAGCATCGGGGAGTTTCAGGCATGGCCCTGTTTCGTTTGCCGTCGAGCGGACCGGCTGCGCTTGCTCCGCGCGGCCAGGGCCTGCTGCTGCGGGCTCCGCTGATGTCGGATTTTCTGCAATGGGCGCATTTACGCGAGACCAGCCGGAACTATTTGACACCATGGGAGCCGATCTGGCCGTCCGACGATCTGACGCGTTCGGGTTTCCGCCGGCGGTTGCGCCGCTACGCCGAGGATATCGGCGCCGACAGATCATATCCGTTCATCGTTTTCCGGGAATCCGATGGTGCGATGATCGGCGGCATCACGCTGGCCAATGTGCGCCGCGGTATCGTGCAGGCCGGCACGATCGGATACTGGGTCGGCCAGCCCCACGCGCGTCGCGGCTACATGACGACTGCGCTGCGGGTGCTGCTGCCGTCGCTGTTCGGCGAGCTCAATCTGCATCGGATTGAAGCCGCCTGCATTCCCTCCAATGCGCCGTCGATCCGGGTGCTTGAAAAGTGCGGCTTCAGCCGCGAGGGCCTTGCGCGGCGCTATCTTTGCATCAACGGGGTCTGGCAAGACCACCTGCTGTTCGGCCTGCTGCACGAGGATTTCCGCGGCTAACCTTGTTTCGACAATATGACACGCGCCTTGGGTTTGCCGCCATTGCGCTGCTATAACGCGCCGGCGCGCGCACCCTTCGACAGTGCGCCAAATGAGCGCCTATTTCTCTCGGGGATGTCTGGATGATGCGTCATAGGCTGATCAGGCAGGCGAAGGTTGCTGGTCGGGCGGACCGTTTGCGTGTGGCGTTCGCACTTGCTGCTGCGGGCGCCCTGCTGTCTGGCTGCAGCGGGACCAGCAGTTTTTCCAGCGCGCCGGCTGACACCGGTCCCCTCCCCACGATCGGTGACCGATTCAGCCAGCTGTTCGGATCGAAGTCCCAGGCGGTCGGTGAGGCGGCGCCGGCGGCCGATGGCACCGAACTGGACTGTCCTGTCGTCAAGATTCGCGCCGGAGCCTCCACCTACGCGGTGGCGCTGCCCGGCAAGCAGGCTGTTGGAAGCGATCTGCGCTATCAGGCGACCATCACGCGGACCGCGCGCGACTGCAGGAGATCCAGTGGCCAGATCATCGCCCGGATCGGCATTGAGGGCCGCGTCATCGCAGGCCCCGCCGGAAGTCCGGCGACCGTCGAAATCCCGCTTCGCGTCGCCGTGGTACAAGCCGGCGTCGAGGAGAAGATGATCGCGACCAAGGTCTACCGGACCACGGTGTCGATGACGCAGGACGGCAGCGTACCGTTCAGCCTGGTGGGCGAGGACCTGGCCTATTCGATGCCGGCCGGTGCGACCAGCGACGGCTACGTCTTCTATATCGGCTTCGATCCGCAGGCGCTGACGCCGGAGCCGGCGCCGGCGAGGAAGAAGAGGAAGTAGGAGGATGCTGCCGTCGCGCGGTGCAGCAAAAAAGGCCGGCGCGCAGGGATCGCACCGGCCTTCCTGTATTTATTGAACCGGCGTCCGTCAGTTCAGCTTTTCGCGAACCTCGGTAATGCCTTTGGCCAGCAGGTCGTCGGCGATCTGACCCTTCACCGTTTGCGACAGGATGGTGGAAGCCGCCGTCACGGCCGCGTTGGCCGCGGCCGCACGCACGTCGGCCAGCGCCTGCGCCTCGGCCAGCGCGATCTTGCTCTCGGCGGTCTTGGTGCGCCGTGCGACAAAATCCTCCATCTTGGTCTTGGCCTCGGACGCGATGCGCTCGGCCTCGGCTTTCGCTGAAGCGATAATGTCCTCGGCCTCGCGTTCCGCGGTGGCGTGACGCGCTTTATATTCCGCGAGCAGTTTTGCGGCTTCGTCCTTGAGACGGCGGGCGTCGTCGAGTTCGGCCCTGATGCGGTCGCTGCGACGGTCGAGCGTCGTCAGCACCGTGCGGTGGACGCCGAAATAGACGAACACGCCCATCAGGATGACGAAGGCAACGGCGACCCAGAATTCCGGTTCGGCGAACATCGAAACTTATCCCTTCAAGGACGCGTCAACGGCGCGGTTCACCGACGTGCCGTCGGGCAAAACGCCGGTGAGCCGTTGCACGATGGCGGCGGCCGCATCGGCGGCGATGCCGCGGACGTTGCTCATGGCCGTCTCGCGTGTCGACGCGATGGTTTTTTCAGCGTCGGCAAGCTTGACCGACAGCCGCTCTTCCAGCGTCTTGCGCTCGGCTTCCGATGCCGCGTTCAGCTTCTCGCGGGTTTCGGCGCTGATCGCCTGCGCGCGGGAACGCGCCGCCGCCAGCTCGCTTTCATAGGCCTTCAGCGCGCCGTCGGACTGATCCTTCAGCTTTTGCGCATCGGCCAGATCGCCTTCGATCTTGTTCTGGCGCTCGTCGAGCAGGCTGCCGACGCGCGGCAGCGCAATTCGCGAGACGATCAGATACAGCGCGACGAACGCGATTGCCAGCGACACCAGTTGAGAAGCAAAGGTGTCCTTCTGGAACGGCGGGAAGGGGGCCTTGTGGCCGCCCTCTGCCGCGGTGTGGGCTGTCGCGCCCTTGGCGTCGCCATGACTTTCAGCCACGGGCTTCTCCTGTTCGGCTGACCGAGATTCCACCCCGGAACCTCAGCGGCCAGATCGGTGATGGATCAGAGCGCAAACAGCAGCAGGAGCGCGATCAGCAGCGAGAAGATGCCGAGCGCTTCGGTCACGGCGAAACCGAAAATCAGGTTGCCGAACTGGCCCTGCGCGGCCGAAGGATTGCGCACCGCGGCGGCGAGATAGTTGCCGAAGATGATGCCCACGCCTGCGCCGGCGCCACCCATGCCAATGCAGGCAATTCCAGCGCCAATGTACTTCGCGGCAATCGGATCCATGAAACGAACTCCTTCTTGAGGTTTGATAATGAGGCCGGATCAGTGGCCCGGATGGATAGCGTCGTTGATGTAGATGACCGTCAGGATGGTGAAGACGTAGGCCTGAAGAAACGCGACCAGCAGTTCGAGTGCGGTCAGCGCGATCACCATGCCGAGCGGCAGCACGGCGCCGGCGTAGCCGGCGATGCCAAGGCCCGCCAGCATCGGAATGAAGCTCGCGAACACCGCGAGTGCGATGTGGCCCGCGAGCATGTTCGCGAACAGGCGCACCGAGTGCGAGATGGGCCGCAGGAAGAACGAGAACACCTCGATGAACACGACCAGCGGCAGGATGAAGACCGGAATGCCGCTTGGCACAAACAGCTTGAAGAATTTCAGGCCGTTTTTGTAGAACCCGTAGATCAGCACGGTGACGAACACCAGCACCGCCAGCGCCGCCGTGACGATGAGGTGGCTCGAAATCGTAAACCCGTAGGGGATGACGCCGATCATGTTGGAAACGGCCAGCAGCATGAAGATCGAAAACACCAGCGGAAAGAACTTCATTCCGTCCTTGCCGGCGTTCGATCGTATGGTGTTGGCGACGAACTCGTAGCTTATTTCGGCCACCGACTGGATGCGTCCGGGCACCAGGCGTCGGCCTGCCATCCCACCGATCATCAGCAGCGAAATCAGCGCCACCGAACCGAACATGTAGGCCGACGAATTGGTGAAAGCGATTTCCTGATTGCCGATATGGCCAATCGTGAAGAGCTTCTCGATGTTGAATTGTTCGATCGGATCGATCATCCGCGCGGCATCTCTAGGCTACCGCCGGCCACGCCGGCGTTCTGAATCAAGTCGTCCGGCCTTCCTTAACGACCGGTTCTGTCCGGAGCAACACCCGCCGATCTGATCACGTTCAGCACGCCGGCCGCGAAGCCGAGCAGGACGAACACGATGAGCCCAAAGGGTGATGTCGACAGCAAACGGTCGAAAGCCCAGCCAAGCAGCGCTCCAACGACAACGCCGGCGATCAACTCCGAAGAAAGCCGGAAACCGCGTGCCATCGCCGAGGCTCTGGCGGCGCCGTCTCCGCTTCCAGTGCCGGGTTGGTCAGTCCCGATTTTTCGGCTGTCCCGAATTTCGGACAACCGTTGATCCAGACTTCCGAGCCTTGCGGAAAGCGCAGCCTCGTCGGAGGACGATTTGTTGCCGCTTCCACCTTCGCCGTCTTTCGTGCCTTGCGCCATGCTGCGGAGACCCGAAACGATGCTGCGGTGGACGGAAGCGACGCCCCGTCACCCTCAAAAGCCGCGCGGACCATACTGACCGCAACTAATCAAGTCAAGATTCCGTAACCACTATCTAGTTCATTGATTTTGCTTGTTTTATTTCGATTGTTGCAAGTCCGCTGTGGAGCGGTCGCCGCACTGCAACAGCCAAGTGCGCAATCGGCAAAGTTTTGCGGCCAGCAGCAGCCGGCTTGACATATTCATAACTATTTAGTTATGGGATTATATGCATAACCCACCGGATACCATCTTCAGGACGCTCGCAGATCCCACCCGCCGCGCCATTTTCGAACGTCTGGCGCGCGAGGGCGAGCAGACGGTGCGGGTGCTGACCAGCTATTCCGGCGTCTCGCAGCCGGCGGTGTCCAAACATCTGGCCGTCCTGAAGCTCGCGGGTCTGGTACGCGACCGGCACGAGGGCCGGCAGACCCATTACAGCGCCGAGCCGCGGGCGCTTAAACCCCTGGTCGACTGGATGGCTCTTTACGGCGCCTTCTGGCGCGACCGGTTCGATCGGCTCGAAGACCTGCTGAAAAGGATGGATCAATGAGCGAACTCGCCACTGCCACGCGTACCATCGTGGTGGAACGGGAGATACCGCATCCGCCGGAAAAGGTCTGGCGCGCGCTGACGCAAGCCCCGCTGATCGAGGCGTGGCTCATGAAAAACGATTTTCAGCCGATCGTCGGTCACAGGTTCAATTTTCGCGCCGTGCCCATCCAGGGCTGGAATGGGGTCACCGATTGCGAGGTCCTGGAAGTGAAGCCTCATCAACGCCTGGTCTATAGCTGGAACGCTTCCGGAGATCAGGCGGCAGGTGGCCTGAAGACAATCGTGACCTGGACGCTGACGCCGCGCGAGAGCGGAACGCATATCCGGATGGAACAGTCCGGCTTCCGGCCGCAGGACGAAGCTGGCTATCGCGGCATGGGCGGAGGCTGGCCGCGCATTCTGGGAAGGCTGGAGGAAGTGGTCTCCCGATCCTAGCGATCGAGATTGAAGCATTGACACTTCTGTTTGGCGGGGCCTTTGGCTGGCTTTCTGGTTCTGCGCGTGCTCGCGACGCTGTTTCACCCGCCTTTCCGGAAGCACGGATTGCCTCGGCGAATCTGGTTCGGACAACGGGCGCGGTTATGTCCCGGCCCTGTGAAATAATTCCCCGGCTTCGAACAAAAAACCCGCCGGTGATCGGTCTTGCATCGTGCGGGC
>JBAVEE010000574.1:0-2928 GCA_049587575.1 Bradyrhizobium sp. | reverse complement strand
GGCCTCAGGCGCGATACGTCCAATCCTGGTGCGCTCGCCAGCCGCAAATTCCTGGAAATCGCCTTTGGCAACCACCCCTATGGGCGGCAGACCAGCGGTAGCCTGGAAAGCGTTCCAGGTATCACGATCGCCGATTTGAAGGACTACGTCCGCCGCGTGCTGGCCAGGGACAGGCTAAAGATTGCGGTGGTCGGCGATATCGATGCAGCCACGCTCGGTCAATTGCTCGACCGGACGTTCGGCGGATTGCCGGCCAAGGGGAGCCTCACGCCGGTGGCCGATGTCGAAGCTGCCAGGCCGCCGCAACGCGCCTTCATTCCGCTCGACGTGCCGCAGACCGTGGTGACGTTCGGCGGCCCCGGCATCAAGCGCAACGATCCGGATTTCATGGCGGCCTATGTCGTCAACCACATTCTCGGCGGCGGAGCGCTGTCATCGCGGCTCTACCGGGAAGTCCGCGAGAAGCGCGGCCTGGCCTATTCGGTCTACGATTCGCTGCTGTGGATGGATCACTCCGCCCTGTTCGTCGGAAATACCGGAACCCGGTCCGATCGCGCCGGCGAAACCGTCGATGCCGTCAACAAGGAAATCCGCCGCATGGCCGAGGACGGGCCGACCCAACAGGAACTGGATGAGGCCAAATCCTATCTCAAGGGCTCGAGGATGCTGGCGCTCGACACCTCCTCGAAGCTGGCGGCGGCCCTGCTGCAATACCAGCTGGACCATCTTCCGATCGACTATCTCGAGAAGCGAAATGCCATCGTGGAGGCGGTCACTCTCGATGACGCCAAGAAGGCCGCCCGAGAGCTGTGGGGACGCGGTCTGCTCACCGTGATCGTCGGCCGCCCTCCTCAGGTCGCCGCCGAGCCAGCGGTCCAGCCCGCCGCGGCCACCAGGGCGAACTGAATCGTTCTGGCGTTCACAGGGCCTGCACCTACCCCCTGGCGTTCCGCCGGGAGGAGGAAGGCACTTGCCGGAGCGGGTCGCAGCGCAAATCGCTCGCAAAACCGCTATCCTCCGCGAACCCGATTCCTTTCAGGAATCATGCCCGGTTCGGTGACGCCATGCTGCGGATTTCGCGCGACCTCACGATCGATGAGAACGACATCGATATCTCGTTCGTGCGCGCTTCGGGACCGGGCGGCCAGAACGTCAACAAGCTCTCCACCGCCGCGCAATTGCGTTTCGACACCCGCCGGATCGCGCTGCCAGCCGACGCCGGGGTGCGGCTCACCCGGCTCGCCGGTCAGCGCATGACCAAGGACGGCGTGATCGTGATTCATGCGCAGCGCTTCCGGACCCAGGAGCGCAACCGCGCTGACGCGATCGACCGGTTGGTCGAACTCTTGCGCGAGGCCATGACGCGTCCCATTCCACGACGGCCGACCAAGCCGACGCTGGGATCGAAAAAGCGCCGGCTCGAAGGCAAAAAGCGCCGCAGCGACGTCAAGGCAAGGCGCGGCTCGGGCAGCTTCGACGATTGAGGCCTGGACGGTGGCTTCGCCGGAGACGATCGTCATCCCCGGATCGGCAATTGCGCTCACGCGGGAGGTGCGCGCCCTTGCGCGGCTCGAACGATGGGCCACATGCACCCAACACCATCATCCCTCGAGGCTCGCCGAAGGCGGCTTCTACCCAGGATAACGCCGGTTTCACTGGGAAAGAGGAGGAATTCCTGCTCTCGCCGCATGCTTTTCGCTTCATGTGCGCTTAAAACCGGTACTCAACGTCCACGAGTCGCCCAAAACCCATGCCCGTCCGCCAGCTTCCCGAACAGGTCGTCAACCGCATCGCCGCCGGCGAGGTGGTCGAACGACCCGCGAGCGTGGTCAAGGAACTGGTCGAGAACGCCATCGACGCCGGCGCCAGCCGGATCGACATTTTCACCGATGGCGGCGGGCGGCGGCGGATCGGCATCACCGACGACGGCAGCGGCATGACATCCTCCGATCTGGCGCTGGCCGTCGACCGCCACGCCACCTCCAAGCTCGACGACGAGGACCTGCTGCGGATCCGCACGCTCGGGTTCCGCGGCGAGGCGCTGCCCTCGATTGGGGCCGTGGCGAAGCTCGGCATCACCACGCGTCATATCAGCGAGCCGCATGCCTGGTCGCTGTCCGTCGAAGGCGGCGTGAAATCGGCCATCATGCCGGCGGCGCTTTCGCAAGGCAGCCGCGTCGAAGTCAGCGATCTGTTTTACGCGACGCCGGCGCGGCTGAAATTTCTCAAGACCGACCGTACCGAAGCCGAGGCGATCCGCGAGGTGGTGCGCCGTCTGGCGATGGCGCGACCCGATATCGCTTTCACGCTGGCCGGCGAGGAACGCGTGCCCGTCACCTGGGCGGCGGCGCTGCCCGGCGCCGCGGGCCGGCTGACGCGGCTCGGCGATATTCTGGGCGCCGATTTTCGCATCTGCGCCATCGAGGTACGCGCCGAGCGCGAAGGCGTCGCGGTCGAAGGATTTGCCGCGGCGCCCTCGCTGACCCGCGCCAATGCGCTCGGGCAATATCTGTTCGTCAATGGCCGCCCCGTGCGCGACAAGCTGATCCTCGGCGCGGTGCGCGCGGCCTATTCCGACTATCTGCCGCGCGACCGCCATCCCGTCGTGGCGCTGTTCGTGACGCTGGACCCGCAAGAGGTCGATGCCAATGTGCATCCCGCCAAGACCGAGGTCCGGTTCCGCAATGCCGGTCTGGTCCGTGCGCTGATCGTGCACGCGCTGAAGGACGGCCTTGCCCGCGAGGGCAAGCGCACCGCGGCCAACAGCGATGGCGCGGCCATCGCCTCGTTCCGCCCGTCATTTGCCCCGCGGGCGAACTGGGATTGGCGGCGCTCGCCGGCCCATCCGGTCGGGCCATGGCCGGCCTTCGAAGGTGCTGCGGCGGCGACAGCCTTTGCCGAACCCGGACAGGCCGCGTTCGACGTCGG
>JBAVEE010000573.1:0-3785 GCA_049587575.1 Bradyrhizobium sp. | reverse complement strand
CGCCTGGCACACGCTTCGATCACGGCGATCGCCTCGGGCGCTTGCTCGGCGCAAATCACCGGGACATCGCGCTTGATGATGCCGGCCTTTTCGCCGGCGATCGTCGTCAGGGTGTCCCCGAGAAACTCGGTGTGATCCAGGCTGACCGGCGCGATCACGCTCGCCAGCGGCTTATCGATCACGTTGGTGGCATCCAGCCGGCCGCCGAGACCGACTTCCAGCAGCACCACGTCGGCGGGATGCTGCGCGAACAGATATAACGCGGCCGCGGTCTCGATTTCAAAAATGGTGATCGGAGAACCCGCATTGGCGCGCTCGCAATGTTCCAGCGCGGCGCGCAATTCGTCATCGCCGGCCAGGACGCCGCCGCCGGCCCGGGCAAGCCGAAAGCATTCGTTGATTCGCACCAGATGGGGCGAGGTATAGACGTGAACGCGCAACGACGCGGCTTCGAGAATCGCTCGCAAATAGGCCACCGTAGAGCCCTTGCCGTTGGTGCCGGCGACGTGAATGACCGGCGGCAGCCTGCGTTCGGGGTGATCGAGCCGCTCCAGCAGCCGATGCATCCGCTTGAGGTCGAGATCGATGCGCGCCGGATGCAGTGCGGACAGCCGCGCTATCAATTCGCCGAGCGGCGGGGGATGGACCGCAAATGCGTTCACGCGTGAGGCGCTGCCGGCGCCATCTCCGCGCCTGATGCGGTCGAGGCTGGATTGGCGGCCTGCGGCGCAGGCTTCGACGCGGTTTCCAGCGCGGGCGATCTGGTCAGCAATCGACAAAGCCGGGCCAGTGTCGGGCGCAGATCGTGGCGATGCACCACCATGTCGACCATGCCGTGGTCTTTCAGGTATTCCGCGCGCTGAAATCCGTCCGGCAATTTCTCGCGAATGGTCTGTTCGATGACGCGCGCGCCGGCAAAACCGATCAGCGCGCCGGGCTCGGCGATCTGCACGTCGCCAAGCATGGCATAGGAGGCGGTGACGCCACCGGTGGTCGGATTGGTCAGCACCACGATATAAGGCAGCTTCGCCTCGCGCAGCATCTGCACGCCGACCGTGGTCCGCGGCATCTGCATGAGGGACAAAATGCCTTCCTGCATGCGGGCGCCGCCCGAAGCCGCGAACACGATGAACGGCGATTTCTTTTCGACCGCGAGTTCAAGCCCGCGCACGATGGCTTCGCCCGCCGCCATGCCGAGCGAGCCGCCCATGAAATCGAAATCCTGCACCGCGACCACCACGGCCGCGCCTTCAAGCTTGCCGTAGCCGACCTTGATGGCGTCGTTCAGCCCGGTCCTGGCGCGCGCGTCCTTGATGCGATCGGCATATTTTCGCTCGTCACGGAATTTCAGGGGATCGGCCGTCACCTCGGGCAGCGCCACGTCGAACCAGGTCTCGTTGTCGAAGATCGATTTGAGCCGCGCCACCGCGCCCATGCGCATGTGATAATTCGAGCCGGGAATGACGAACTGATTGGCCTCGACGTCCTTGTAGAACACGAGCTGCCCCGAATCGGGGCACTTGATCCACAGATTCTCCGGCGTCTCGCGGCGCAGGATGCTGCGAATTTTCGGCCGGACGACGTTGGTAAGCCAGTTCATTTTTCGCTCCGACTTGCCATCAAGTAGCAATCGCTCTGGATATATGGCGCTCCGGACCGTGCCCGGCAAGCCGCCGCCCGGGGACGGTCTCCCCGCAATCGTGGTTTATTCCGCAGCCTGTTTGGCTCCCCGCACGCCCTGCGCCAGCGCGGCCGCAAGCTCGGCCACCGCATCGACGGTTTTCGCGCTCGCCCGGCCCTCCGTATCGAGGCTGCCGCGCACGGCATCGACCAGCGCGGTGCCGACCACCGCGCCGTCGGCGTTCTCCGCGATCGCGCGCGCCGCTTCCGGGGTCCGGATGCCGAAACCGACACAGACAGGAAGCCTGGTGTGCCGCTTGATGCGGGCGACGGCCTCGCCGACGGCGGTTGAATCCGCGCTGGCGCTGCCGGTGATGCCGGTGATGGATACATAATAGACGAAGCCGGAAGTGTTGGAGAGCACCGCGGGCAGGCGCTTGTCGTCGGTGGTCGGCGTCGCCAGCCGGATGAAGTTCAGCCCGGCCTTCATCGCCGGCAGGCACAATTCGATGTCTTCCTCCGGCGGCAGGTCGACGATGATCAGGCCGTCGACGCCGGCGGATTTCGCATCAACGAGGAATTTGTCGACGCCGTAGATGTAGACCGGATTGTAGTAACCCATCAGTACCAGCGGCGTGGCGTCGTCGTCCTTGCGGAACTCGCGCACCATCGCCAACGTCTTCTTCAGTGTCATGCCGGCCTTCAGCGCGCGCAATCCCGCCGCCTGGATCGCCGGACCATCCGCCATCGGATCGGTGAAGGGCATGCCGATCTCGATGATATCGGCGCCTGCCTTCGGCAACGCCCTGATGATGTCGAGCGAGGTCGCGGGATCGGGATCGCCGGCCATCACGAAGGTGATGAAGCCGGAGCGGCCTTGCTGCTTCAGCTCGGCGAAGCGCGTGTCGATGCGGGTGGTCATGATGCAGTCCCCGCTGCACCATGCGTCTCTGAGAAATCTGCACCCGTTGATGCGCCCCCAGACTCGATGCAAGCAACCGTCACTTCTTCTTCCCCCGCAAAATCTCCGCCACCTGCGGAATGTCCTTGTCGCCGCGGCCGGAGAGGTTGACCACCATCAGATGATCCTTCGGCCGCTTTGGCGCGAGTTCCATCACCTTGGCGATGGCGTGCGCCGGCTCCAGCGCGGGGATGATACCTTCCAGCCGCGACAGCAACTGGAACGCCGCCAGCGCTTCGTCATCGGTGGCGGAAAGGTAGGTCACCCGGCCGGTTTCATGCAGCCATGAATGCTCCGGCCCGATGCCGGGATAATCCAGCCCCGCCGAAATCGAATGCGCGTCCTGGATCTGGCCGTCGTCATCCATCAGCAGATAGGTGCGGTTGCCATTCAGCACGCCCGGCCGGCCGCCGGCGATCGAGGCGGCGTGCAATTGCGTGAGCCCGTGGCCGGCCGCTTCGACGCCGAAAATCTCCACCGAGGGATCGTCGAGGAAGGGATGAAACAACCCGATCGCATTGGAGCCGCCGCCGATGCAGGCGATCAGCGAGTCCGGCAGGCGGCCTTCGGCCTCCTGCATCTGCGCCCTTGTCTCGACGCCGATCACCGACTGGAAATCGCGCACCATCATCGGATAGGGATGCGGGCCCGCCACCGTGCCGATGCAGTAAAACGTGTTGTGCACGTTGGTGACCCAGTCGCGCAGCGCGTCGTTCATCGCGTCCTTCAGCGTTCGCGAGCCCGATTGCACCGGAATCACCCTGGCGCCGAGCATTTCCATGCGGATGACATTGGGCTGCTGCCGCTCGACGTCGACCGCACCCATATAGACGATGCATTCGAGCCCGAACCGCGCGCACAGCGTCGCGGTGGCGACGCCATGCTGGCCGGCGCCGGTTTCGGCGATGATGCGCTTCTTGCCCATCCGCCGCGCCACCATGATCTGGCCGAGTACGTTGTTGACCTTGTGCGAGCCGGTGTGATTCAGCTCCTCGCGCTTGAAATAGATTTTCGCGCCGCCAAGATGTTCGGTGAGGCGCTCGGCGAAATACAGCGGCGACGGCCGGCCGACATAGTGCTTGAGGTAACCGTTCATCTCCGCCTGGAACGCCGGATCGACCTTGGCATCGGCGTAGGCCTTCTCCAGATCGAGGATCAGCGGCATCAGCGTTTCGGCGACGAAGCGGCCACCGAAAATGCCGAA
>JBAVEE010000572.1:0-3432 GCA_049587575.1 Bradyrhizobium sp. | reverse complement strand
ACGAACTCACCGCACAGATCGGAACCAGGGAAGCGTGGGATTCATTCCTCGCAAGCCACCCCACCGGCCTCTATGCGAACCTCGCGCGGGCCCAGAACACTAAACTGATGGCGGCTCAACAATCCCGTGCCAGGGCCGACGATGCGCGTCGGGAGGCCGAGCAGCAGGCGGCCTTGAAAGCCGAGGAGTTGCGCCGGCAACTGGAGGCGCAAAGCACGCGCCAGACCGCCGAGGCCGGCCAGAAGCCGTCCGAGCAGGCGAAGAAGGAACTGGAAGAGGCCAAAAAGCAGGTGGAACTTGCACAGCAGCAGGCCGAGGCCGCCCGGCAACAGGTCGATGAGGCCAAACGTCAGGCCATCGCCCAGGCCCAGCTTCAAGTCGAGCAGGCCAGACGCACCGCCAGGGAAGAGGCCGAGAAGGTCGCGTCGCTGACCCCGGGCCAGACGATCCCGCAAGCGCCGCCACCTTCTTCGCAACTCGGTCAGGCCGATATCACGCGCCTGCTCCAGGCGCATCTGAAGCGTATCGGCTGCAACACGGGCAATGTCGACGGCAATTGGGACGATAGCTCCAGGAAGGCGCTCGACCTCTTCAACAAGAACGCCCGGACCGAATTCGATACCAGGCTGGCGAGCCTGGACGCCCTCGATGCCGTCCGCGGCAAGTCCGATCGGGTGTGCCCGCTGATCTGCGCAAAGGGACAGCGCGCGGAGGGGGATCGCTGCATCCAAATCGGTTGCGGCAGCGGCACCTTTCTGAACTCGGCCGGGTCATGCGAGAAGCGCCGTGAGCCGGCTCCGAGAGCGAGGACCGCGAGGAGGTACCCCGCGCATCAACCATCCATGCCTCAACCACAGTCCGGTTCGGGCGGCGCCTGCGGGCTGGATTCTTCCGGTCATCGTCAGGCGAATGTGCGCACATGCTGAGATCAGGCGATTTTGCCGGGCTGTTTTGCAGCGCGGTGTAGAATTCAAATTCCGATCCGGACACCGGAAAACGACAGCGATCGGTCATTCGCGCCACGTCCGCCTATTTCCCAGCAGCACACCGCGTCCTTGCCACCGCGCAGCCGGTCTTGTAGCGATGCAGAAGACGTGCCGGATGGAAAATGCATTGATTGCCCGAGCACGACAGCCCTTGGTTTGGCTAAAAGGTCGCGGGAGGAGCGCAAGATGAACACGGGGGATTCGAGATCGCAGGGGTATCATTCCTGCTGTACCTGTTGTGGTCCGTCGTCGTCACGACGCGGTTTTCTCACAGGGCTCGGCGCGCTTGGCGCAGCCTTGATGGTCCCGACCGTCGGGGCGCGTGCACAGACAAAGCCGGCGCTGATCGATACCCACCTTCATTTTTATCCGCCCGAATATCAAAAACTCTGGCTTGGCTACGAAGACGCGCGCAAGCAACCGCACTTCCCCGGTCAGGTCGCCTGGACCCGCGACAAGCTCATCGAGGACATGGATCGAGGCGGCATTCGTACCGGCGTCCTGTCGCTCGCATCGACCCCCGGCGTGTGGTTCGACGTCGGGCCAGCGGAGGCGGGCAGGCTCGCCCGCGCCTGCAATGAATACGCGGCGGAAATGATGCGCGACCACCCGGGCCGGTTCGGCCTGTTCGCGACGCTGTCGATGCTGGACGTCGATGCCACTCTCAAGGAGATCGACTATGCCTTCGTCACCCTGAAAGCCGACGGCATCGGCTTGCAGAGCAGTTACGGCGACAAATGGCTCGGCAACCCGGCTTACAAGCCGGTGCTCGAGGAGCTCAACCGGCGCAAGGCCGTCGTCTACGTGCATCCCCTGGTCGCCAGTTGCTGCAGCGCACTCAGCGTCGGCACCTTTCCGGCGGTGATCGAGGTCCCGCACGACACCACGCGAACGGTGACAAGCCTGCTGCTGAGCGGCTCATTTGCCCGCTTCCGCGACATAAAATGGCTGTTCTCGCACGCCGGCGGCACGATTCCGATGATGGCCGGGCGGATCAACTCGTTCTACGGCGCGCGGCCGAACCTGAAGGAATTCGCGCCGGAGGGGATCGAAGGCGAACTGCGGCGGCTTCATTACGACACCGCGAATGCGACCTTCGCGCCGTCGATGGCCGCGCTCATGAAGCTCGTGCCGATTTCCCAGATCACCTACGGTACCGACTACCCCTATTTCGGCTTTGGGCAGATCGCCGAGCTGCAGAAGCTCGGATTGTCGGCCGGCGATCTCGACGCCATCGGCCATGACAATGCGGCGCGCCTGATTCCCCGACTACGCGCTTAACGTCCACGGAGCCCTGAGGACAGACATTGCCGGCGCGATCGGTTGCTTCCAAAAAATGCCATGCACGAACATTCTGAACGCTGCCGGAATTTGTTTGGGGGAGAAGCATCATGAAATTGCACCGCAGACTTGTCCTAAGTGGCATGGCTCTTCCGTTGTTGGCAGCGCTGTCGGCGGCGCCCTTTGCCCTGGCTGTCAATCCGGCCGGCGCGGCCGGCAAGATCAAGATCGGCTTCCTGCTGAAGACGATGCAGGAGGAGCGCTACCAGCGAGACAAGGCCGCATTCCTCGCCAAAGCCAGAGCGTTGGGCGCCGACGTGATCTTCGACTCCGCCAACAACGACGAGCAGAGCCAGCTCGCGGCGTTCGAAAACATGCTGTCGCAGGGCGCGCAGGTGATCGTATTGCAGCCGGTCAATACCGGCACTGCCGGAAGCATGGTCGCGTCCGCGCACAAGGCCAACGTGAAAGTGGTCGGCTATGACGCGATGCTGGTCAACGGTCCGCTCGACGCCATGGTGATGCAGGACAGCTGGGCCGTCGGCAAGCTTCAGGCCGATGCGATGGTGGCGTGGCTTAAGGCCAAAAAGGGATCGGTCAAAGGCAATGTCGCGCTGATCCGGGGGCAGCCGGGCGATTCCAATGCCAACGCGATGAGCAGCGGGGTTCTCGAGGTTCTCAAGGCCAACCCCGATCTCAGGCTCGTCGCCGATCAATCGCACGAGGGCTGGTTGCCCGACAAGGCGATGGCGACCATGGAAAACCTGCTGACCAAGTTCGGCAACAATATCGACGCCGTCATTTGCAACAACAGCGGCATGGCGCGCGGCGTCATCGCCGCGCTCGACGCCCAGGGCATGGCCAGCGCGGAGAAGGTTTTCGTCGCCGGGTCCGACGCCGATCTCGTCAACATCCAGTATGTTGCGCAGGGCAAGGAAGCCGCGGAAATCTGGAAGAAGATTACTCCGCTTGCCGAAACTGCGGTCGATGTGGCGGTGACGCTCGCCCGGAATCCGGACAAGGACCCCAGGACCGTCCTCAAGGCCGACAGGGTAATCAACAATGGCGCCGTCGACGTGCCGACCATCGTCACGCCGGTGGTGCTCGTCGACAGGCAGAACCTCGACAGCACGATCATCGCCGAGGGCTTCTACACCCACCAGCA
>JBAVEE010000571.1:0-1577 GCA_049587575.1 Bradyrhizobium sp. | reverse complement strand
CCGCTTTCGGGCTGGCGCGATCTTCCAGCGCATGCAGCGCGGTGCCGTAGATGATGATGATCCCGGCGGCGCGGTCGAAATCCAGATTGTCGGGGATCCTGACGATGGAATTGGCCGGCAGCGCGATCTTTTCACGCGCGCCGTTGTGGCCGCATGAGGCGACGACGCGGTCGCCGGGCTTGAAGTCGGTGACCCCCGCGCCGACACTTTCAATCACGCCCGCGACCTCCGCCGCCGGTGAAAACGGAAACGGCGGCTTGATCTGGTATTTGCCCTGGATCATCAGCAGGTCGAAGAAATTCAGCGCTGCGGATTTGATCGCGATCACGGCCTCGCCGGGGCCGGCCACGGGATCGGGCACCTCCGTCAGCACGAGATCGTCGGGGCCGCAATATTGCGAGCAGAGAATGGCTTTCATGGGCACACCTGAGTTTCGGACGCGCAAGCAACGCGGTACGCTTCATGCCGGATTTGAAGCCGGGCTACAATTGGATTCGGCGATTATGGACCCACGCATCGTCATTGCGAGCGAAGCGAAGCAATCCATAGTGCGACGAACTGAGGGATGGATTGCGTCGTCGCTCCGCTCCTCGCAATGACGGTGGAAAACAGGGAAATAAAACAATGTTCGAAAAAGGCCTGCTCGCGGGAAAGCGGATATTGGTCACCGGCGGCGGCTCCGGGCTCGGCGCCGCGATGGGGCGCCGTTTCGTCGAGCTTGGCGCCGAACTGATCATCTGCGGCCGGAGGCCCGACCTGCTGGAGGCGACGGCTGCCAGGCTCCGCGGGGAGCTCGGCGGCAAGGTCGACGCCATCCGATGCGATATTCGCGATGGTGCCGGCGTCGAGGCCATGATGGATGCGATCTGGCGCGATGCGCCGCTCGACGTTCTCGTCAACAATGCCGCCGCGACGTTCGTCGCGCAGACCGAGCAATTGTCGTTTCGTGCCGCGGACGCGGTTCTCGCGCCGACGCTGCATGGCGCGATGTACTGCACGCTTGCTGCGGGCAAGCGCTGGATCGAAGCCGGGCACAGGGGCGTGGTGCTGAGTATCCTGTCGACCTCGACCATTACCGGCCGCGCCTTCACCGTGCCATCGGCCATGGCCAAGTCGGCGATTCTCGCGATGACCAAGAGCCTCGCGGTGGAGTGGGGACCCAAGGGGATCCGCACGGTGGCGATCGCGCCAGGCTCGTTTCCGACCGCGGGCGCAACAGGTCAGCTTCGGCCCGCGGGCCGCGACGAAAACTGGGCCTCGAGAAATCCGCTCGGCCGTGTCGGCGAACATCGCGAGCTTGCAGATCTTGCGAGCTTCCTGATTTCCGATTCCGCCGGCTACATCAATGGCGAGATGGTGGTGCAGGACGGCGGCGCGCATCTGCGCAGTTCCGGCGCCGAGGATCTCCTGGGCTGGACCGAGGCGCAGTGGGAGGCGCAGCGGATGGCGCGGTCGAAAGACCGCGCATGAAATAGTGCAGCGGGCGCGGAGCGGCCCGGACACACCTGTTCGCGGGGACGTAACTGCCTTCCCTTCCCAACCAGCCGTTTCCCGGCTATCCATCGCTTCCCTGACCA
>JBAVEE010000570.1:0-4713 GCA_049587575.1 Bradyrhizobium sp. | reverse complement strand
ATCGGCCACCTCCATTGAACTCAAGGCGGCGCTCCGATATACGGGCACTCGACTCCGGGTGGCGGATGGGTCATTCCGGGGCGCAGCGGCCCCCCTCCCCCGGTTCTGAAAATTATCTTCAATGTATCAAAGGCTTAGTGATGTCCTCCACATTCGATCAGGTCGCAACGATTATCGCTGAAACCTGCGACATACCGCGCGACACGATCACGCCGGAAAGCCACGCGATCGACGATTTGGGGATCGACAGCCTCGATTTTCTCGATATCGCGTTCGCGATCGACAAGGCGTTCGGGATCAAATTGCCGCTGGAAAAATGGACCCAGGAAGTCAACGACGGCAAGGCGACCACCGAACAGTACTTCGTCCTGAAAAACCTCAGCGCTCGCATCGACGAATTGGTCGCGGCCAAGGGCGCGTAACCGCCCGCCATGAACCTCGAATATTTCCAGCTGATCGACCGTATTCTCGACCTCAACATCGGCGAGAAGACAATTACGGCCGAGGCGCTGGTTCCGCAGCACAATACCATCTTCGAAGGGCATTTCCCGGGCCATCCGATCATGCCGGGAGTCCTGCTGATTGAATCGATGGCACAGACTTCCGGTTGGCTATTGCTGGCACTGATGAAATTCGAGCGCATGCCGTTTCTGGCCGCGGTCAAGGAAGCCAAGATGCGCGGCTTCGTGACCCCCGGGGAGCTACTGACGATCGACGCCAACATCCTTCACGAAGGCTCGGGTTATGCGATGACCGAAGCGAGGGTCAGGATCGGCGGCAAGCTGAAATGCAACGCGACGATCACGTTCAGCCACATTCCCTTCCCTAATCCGGATTTGCGCGGACACATGGATGCCGTAGCCAAGCGGATCGGTTTTCCAGAGCAGGCTATCGCCCATGACTGAGACGAAATCCTCGGGTTCGGCGGAGGTCTGGATAACCGGCATCGGCCTGGCGACCTCGCTTGGCGAAGGACTCGACGCGCACTGGGACGCCCTCAATCAGCGGCGAATCAATGTCGATGAGAAGAGCTTCGCGCCCTACATCGTGCATCCCTGGGCACCGGTGAACCTCGACACCCAGATCCCCAAAAAGGGCGATCAGCGTCAGATGGAAGCCTGGCAGCGGATCGGCACCTATGCCGCCGGACTGGCACTGGAGTCGGCCGGGGTCAAGGGCAACAAGGAAATCCTGGGCCGCATGGACATGATCGTCGCTGCCGGCGGCGGCGAGCGCGATCTCGCGGTCGATTCCAACATTCTGAATCTGGAGGCGAAAGGCAATTCGGCTCCCGGCTTTCTCAACGAGCGGCTGATGAACGACCTGCGTCCAACGCTGTTCTTGGCGCAGCTTTCGAACCTGCTCGCCGGTAACATCGCCATCGTGCATGGGGTGACCGGATCGTCCCGCACCTTTATGGGCGAGGAAGCCGCGGGCGTCGACGCCGCAAGGATCGCGCTTGCACGCATCGCCGCCGGCCAGAGCGACATCGCGCTGATCGGCGGCTCGCAAAACGGCGAGCGCAAGGATCTGCTGGTTCTCTACGAGTTCGGCGGTTTCAATCTCAAGGACAAGTTCGTTCCGGTGTGGGCGCGCGGCAAGAACGGCGGCTTTGCGCTGGGATCTGGCGGCGCATTTCTCGTGATCGAGTCCAGGGCGCATGCGGAGGCGCGCGGCGCAAAGCCGTACGCACGCCTGACCAATGTCGTGGCCGACATGGCGCGCCGCGAGCACTCCGGCGAAGTTACCTCGGCGCTGGAAGGACTGTGGTCGAAGCTCGGCAAGCTTGAGAACAAGGGCGCCATCATCACCGGCGCGACCGGCGCCGAACCGGCGACCTCCGAAGAGCGGGCATTCCTGGGCGCCCATCAGGGTTTCGCGGTGCGGGCCACCGGAACGATGTTCGGCCATACGGTGGAAACGCAATTTCCGCTGGGGCTGGCCCTTGCTGCGCTTTCGCTGTCACGCGGCGCATTGTTTCCGCCCAACGATCCCACCGGGCTGGAGGTTGAAATGTCCGCACCGCCGACCCAGATTGTAGTCGTAGGGACGGGTCATTGGCGGGGCGAAGGCTTGGCGCTGGTCGAAGCGATCAAGTGAGTGCAACGCTGAACTGGCGGGGATAACATGACAGCTACGCGCGACAAGTTCGGAAGGCCGATCGTCGTCGTCACCGGCATGGGCGTCGTGACCTCGCTGGGGGCCGGCAAGACCGACAATTGGAAGAAACTCACCGCCGGTGAATCCGGCATCCGCACCATTACGCGTTTCCCCACCGATGGGTTGAGGACGACGATGGCCGGAACGGTCGATTTCATCCCGATCGAGCCGTTCTCCTCCACCGACCTTTCCGAGCGGCTCGGAGAGCTCGCCGCGGAAGAAGCCATCGCCCAGGCCGCCATCGGGACCAAGGGTAATTTTCCCGGTCCGCTGTTTCTCGCCGTGGCCCCCGTCGAGGTCGAGTGGCCGCAGCGCCAGGAACTCGGGCGCGCGATCGGATCCGCTACGGAAGTCGATTATGACGCGATGCTGCGGGTCAGCGGCGGCGGAAGATATACGCAATTTCACCAGCGATTCATGTTCGGCTCGGTAGCCGATTATCTCGCCGGGACATTCGGCACCAAAGGTTCGCCGATTTCACTTTCCACCGCATGCGCATCCGGCGCCAGCGCCATCCAGCTCGGCGTCGAAGCCATTCGCCGCGGCGAGGCGGACGCCGCCCTGTGCGTTGCGACCGACGGATCGGTCAATCCGGAAGCCCTGGTCCGGTTCTCGTTGCTGTCGGCGCTGTCGACCCATAACGATCCACCTCAGGCCGCGGTGCGGCCGTTTGCAAAGAACCGCGACGGTTTCGTGATGGCCGAAGGCGCCGGCGCGCTGGTGCTGGAAAGCTATGAAGCCGCCACTGCGCGCGGCGCGACCATTCTCGGCATCGTTGCCGGCTGCGGCGAACTGGCGGACTCTTTCCACCGCACCCGGTCCAGCCCCGACGGCAAGCCGATCATCGGCTGCGTGCACAATGCCCTGGCCGACGCCGGCCTCGTCTCCGACCAGATCGACTACATCAACGCGCACGGCACCGGCACGCCCGAGAACGACAAGATGGAATATCTCGGCATCTCGAGCGTATTCGGCGAACGCGCCAAGCAAATTCCGGTTTCGTCCAACAAGTCGATGGTCGGTCACACCCTCTCCGCGGCCGGCGCCGTCGAAACGGTGTTCTCGCTGCTGACGCTTGAACACCAGCGGATTCCGCCGACCATCAATTACGATGTTCCGGACCCCGCGATTCCCTTCGACGTGGTTCCCAACAAGGCGCGCGATGCCCGCGTCACCGCGGTGATGTCGAATTCATTCGGCTTCGGCGGCCAGAACGCGGTGCTGATTCTGACGCGTGAACCGGTTTAACCGGCGAAAAGCCCGTCCAGTGCAAAAGCGCATCGCAAGCCGGCAGGCGTTCGGCAAAATCGTCGTTGGTCTCTGATGCATCCTCTGCTGCTGCGCACCCGAGCCCGTATCCGCGACGCGATCAAGCCGGTCGGCGAAGCCGCGGTAGGCGCACTGACAATCGCACTTCTGCGCACCACGCGCTATTTCGATCCGATCAAGACCGCGAACCTGTTCGGCAAGATCGCCGGCTGGATCGGCCCCTTGACGCGCGAACAGCGGATTGGCCGCGCCAATCTGACGGCCGCCTTCCCGGAGAAATCGCCCGAGGAGATCGAGACGATTCTTGCAGGCGTCTGGGACAATCTCGGCCGCCTTGGCGCCGAATTCGCCCATCTCGATCATGTCTGGGAGCACGATCCCGCCCATCCCGAGGACAGCCGGATCGAAATTCAGCCCCGTACCCACGAACTGTTTGCGCAACTGCGGCTCGACGGCAAACCGGCGCTGATCTTTGCTAGCCATCTCGGCAACTGGGAACTTCCGGCGGTGGCCGCGGTCGCCCATGGGCTCGACGCCGCCATCCTGTTTCGCCGCCCCAATAGCGCTTCCGCGAACCGGATCATCGAAGAACTCCGCGCGGTGAAGATGGGAACGCTGATCCCCGCCGGACGCGACGCCCCGCTCAGGCTTGCGGATGCGCTGCAAAAAGGTCAGCACGTCGCCATTCTGGCCGACCAGTATTTTACCAACGGGGTCGACGTCACGTTCTTCGGCCGCAAGACCAAGGCCAACCCGACGCTGGCGCGGCTGCTGCGGCAGATCGAATGCCCGATCCATGGCGTGCGAATTATCCGCCTGCCCGGCCATCGTTTCCGCGCCGAACTGTCCGAAGAGGTGAAGCCGGTCCGTGATGCCGCGGGGCAGATCGATATTCAGGGAACGATGCAGGCGATTACCTCGGTCATCGAGGGCTGGATTCGCGAATATCCGGACCAGTGGCTGTGGCTGCATCGCCGCTGGCGATAGCTGATCCGCCTCCTCGTCATTGCGAGGAGCCAACGGGTCCGGCCTTCGGCCGGCCCGATGACAGGCTCCGCGACGAAGCAATCCATTTGTTCCACCACCCGTAAATCCGGATTGCTTCGCTTCGCTCGCAATGACGGAAAGAGTACTACCGTCCCGTTTTTACCTTGGTCCAAAGCCTGTTGATGACGCGCTGCGTCGCCGGATCGCGCGCCGTGATCACGAACAGTTTTGCGAGCGTTGCTTCGTCCGGATAGATGTTCCTGTCGTCGAGAATCCCGGGATCGATCAGCTTCTGGC
>JBAVEE010000569.1:0-5099 GCA_049587575.1 Bradyrhizobium sp. | reverse complement strand
GACGGCCACACCACCACCTTCATTACCCATCCCGAGCGCGGCGGGCCGCATCCGGTCATCCTCTTTTACATGGACGCGCCGGCGATCCGCGAGGAACTGCGCGACATGGCGCGCCGGCTCGGCACATCGGGCTATTACGTCATGCTGCCGAACCTCTATTACCGATCGGGCGTCATGGAGCTCGGGCCCATACCGCCAGATCCCGAAGCGCCCGAGCGCAAGCGCATGTTCGGCCTTATGAACTCGATCAACATTCCCCTGATCATGGAGGACACAAGCGCTTTGCTGGCCTATGCCGAGGGTCAATCCGCCGCCCGCACCGATAGGGTCGGCACCGTCGGCTACTGCATGAGCGGCCGATATGCCATCAACGCGGCGACGCATTTTCCGGATCGCGTCAAAGCCGCGGCATCGATCTACGGAACGCATCTGGCGACCGACCAGCCCGACAGCCCGCATCTCGCCGCGCGAAAGACCAGGGCCGAGCTCTATTTCGGCTGCGCCGAAACCGATATCTACGCGCCGATGGAAACCATCGAGAAAGTAAGGCAGGCGATGGCGAGCGACCGCGCCAACGCCGAGGTCGAGATCTATCCCGGCACCCATCATGGTTTCGCGTTTCCGAAGCGGCCGGTCTATGATCGCGACGCGGCCGAGCGGCATTGGGAACGGCTGCTTTCGCTGTACCGCCGCAACCTCTCATCATAAGAAGGCGCGATGCCCTTCCTCACCATCGCTTTTCCGGTGTTCAATCCCATTGCCGTCGCGATCGGGCCGATCGCGATTCGCTGGTATGCGCTGGCCTATATCGGCGGCATCGTGCTCGGCTGGCTCTATGCCCGCGCCCTGATCAAGAACGAGAAGCTTTGGGGCGGACCGGCGCCGATCACGCTGCTGCAGATGGACGATTTCATCCTCTGGGTCACGATCGGCATCATCCTCGGTGGCCGCACCGGCTATGTGCTGTTCTACAACCTGCCGTTCTTTATCCAGCATCCCGCCGAGATTTTCGAATTGTGGAAGGGCGGAATGTCATTTCACGGCGGCTTTCTCGGCTGCGTCGCCGCGGTGGTCCTGTTCTGCCTCAGGAACAACCTGCCGATCCTGTCGCTCGGCGATATCACCACCGCGGTCGGGCCGATCGGATTGTTTCTGGGGCGGCTGGCCAATTTCATCAACAGCGAGTTGTGGGGCCGTCCGGCGGACTCCAGCGTGCCCTGGGCGATGGTATTTCCCAATGGCGGGCCGTTGCCGCGCCACCCCAGCCAGCTTTACGAGGCCACGCTGGAGGGTATCGTGCTGTTTGCGATCCTCTTCGTGATGATCCGGATGGGCGCCTTGAAGCGGCCCGGCCTGATCCTCGGCAGCTTCATCGCGATTTATGGCATTGCGCGTATCATTGGCGAGTTTTTCCGGGAGCCCGACCCGCAGCTTGGATTCCTGTGGGGCGGGCTGACCATGGGCATGCTGCTCTCCGTGCCGATGATCATTGCAGGAGCAATCATTATTTTGGTGGCATGGCGCCGCAAGGCCGTGACGCAGGCAGCACCGCCCGTTCAAGGAATGTCGTGACCGAATATTCGCCGCTGCAGTCCGAGATCAAGAAGCTGATCAAGTCGTCCGGCCCGATGCCGGTATGGCGCTACATGGAACTGTGCCTGATGCATCCCAGGCACGGCTATTACCTTTCCCGCGATCCGCTGGGTCGCGAGGGGGATTTCACCACCGCGCCCGAAGTGAGCCAGATGTTCGGCGAATTGCTCGGCCTGTGGGCGGCGTCGGTATGGAAGGCGATCGGCTCGCCGTCCCTGCTGCGGCTGATCGAACTCGGACCCGGCCGCGGCACCATGATGGCGGATGCGCTGCGCGCAATACGCGTGTTGCCGCCGCTCTACCAGGCTCTCAGTGTCCATCTCGTCGAGATCAATCCGGTGCTGCGCGAGAAGCAGAAAGCCGCGCTGTCGGGCGTGCGCAACATCGCCTGGCACGACACGATCGACGACGTGCCGGACGGTCCCTCCGTCATCTTCGCCAACGAGTATTTCGACGTGCTGCCGATCCACCAGATGGTGAAGCGCGAGACCGGCTGGCACGAGCGCACCGTCGAGATCGACGGCGACGGCAAACTGGAATTCGGCGCCGCCGCGGAACCGACCCCGCGTTTCGACGTGCTGCTGCCGCCGCTGGTGCGCGCCGCTCCGGTCGGCGCGGTGTTCGAATGGCGGCCGGACGCCGAGATCATGAAAATCGCGAGCCGGGTCCGCGACCAGGACGGCGCGGCGCTGATTATCGATTACGGTCACCTGCGCAGCGACGCCGGCGATACGTTTCAGGCCATCGCCCGTCACAGCTTCACCGACCCGCTGAAAAATCCCGGACAGGCCGATGTGACGGCGCATGTCGATTTTCAGGCGCTGGTGCGCGCCGCCGAGGATATCGGCGCGCGGGTCCACGGGCCGGTGCCGCAGGGGGAGTTTCTCAAGCGGCTCGGCATCGAAACCCGGGCTGTGACCCTGATGGCGAAAGCCGCCCCCGAGGTTTCCGAAGACATTGCCGGCGCGCTGAAACGGCTGACCGGCAGCGGCCGCGGCGCCATGGGATCGATGTTCAAGGTGCTGGCGATCTCGGAGCCCAACCTCACCTCGCTGGCGGGGTTTGCCGACGAGACACAGGACGCCGGGACTGAGACGCCATGAAGCTGGAATCGCCGCTGCTGTCGGCCGTTCCCGGCCTGCGTCACGCCTTCTTCAGCCGCGACGGCGGCGTCTCCGCCGGTATCTACGCCGGCCTCAATGGCGGCATCGGCTCGAACGACGACCCCGCCAAGGTCGCGGAGAACCGCCGCCTGATGGCGGAACAGGTGGGCGTGACAGCAGATCGCTTTCTCACCCTGTTCCAGGTTCACTCGCCCGACGTCGTGGTGGCATCGGCGCCGTGGGATCCCGCCTCGCGCCCGCGCGCCGACGCCCTCGTCACCCGCACCGAAGGGCTCGCCATCGGCGTCACCGCGGCCGACTGCGGACCGATCCTGTTTGTCGATCCCAGCGCGCGCGTGATCGGCGCGGCGCATGCCGGCTGGAAGGGCGCGCTGACCGGCATTATCGAATCCACCGTCGACGCCATGGAAAAGCTCGGCGCCGAACGCGCCGGCATCGTCGCCGCGATAGGCCCCCTGATCCGCCAGCCCTCTTACGAAGTGGGCAACGAATTCGTCGAGCGGTTTGTGGCGGCTGATGCGGAGAACGCCCTGTTCTTCCTGCCCGCCGCGCGAGAGGGTCATGCGATGTTCGACCTCGCCGGCTTCATCCGGATGCGGCTGCAAAACGCCGGGGTGCTTGTCGTCGACGATATCGGCGTCGATACCTATTCCGACGAGCGCTTCTTCAGCTACCGCCGCTCGGTGCATCGCAAGGAGCCGGACTACGGCCGCCACGTTCATGCGATTGTGCTGGAACCCTAGTCCGGCTTTCAGCGGAAGTGCTTCAACCGAGACGAAAATTATCTGCAAACGGCGGACGGCCTCGTCCCGCTTGATGCCCTGCCCTAGACCTTAACGCATTTTAACGATATCGCTGGCCGTGATGAGGCGCACGTCAGCAACTTTATTCCAGGCAGCGAGGACCGGCCGGTCCGTGGCGCGCGCCGCGGTCGCCGCAATGCTGCTGGCGACGGCCTGCGGGCTTGGCGGCTGCGCCGGTGGCGGAGCGGTCGAGGGCTCGTTTGCCATGGCGAGTGCCGCAAGCAGCCCCTCCGTGACCTTCGAATCGATCGACGGCCCGCCGCCGCAGGTGTTCGACCGGATGGTGAGCGTGCTGAACAGCGAATCCAAGCTTCGCAATCTCTCGATCGTCTCCCGCGATGGCGCGGCCGCCTACCGGGTGCGCAGCTATCTCGCCGCCGAGGTCAACCGCGGCCGCACCGTGATCGCGTGGGTCTGGGACGTCTATGACCGAAACCAGCAGCGCGCGCTGCGCCTTTCCGGCGAGGAACCGGCCGGCAAGGCCGGGCGCGACCCCTGGACCGCGGCCGACGACCTCGTGCTGCGGAAGATCGCACAGGCCGGACTGAGCGGTCTCTCCAGCATGATCAAAGGAACAGGACCGGCGGATGCGCCTCAGCCCGCCCCCGCACCGGGCGGACACGGTCCCGCGGTGGCGAGCGCGGATCGGCCCCCGGCTGCCTCGGGCGAAATGCGCGTCAGCGCGCTCGGCTACACCGGCCATTAGCCAAACCGCCTGACAAGCAGGCATTTTTGCCAGGGAAAACCAAGGAAAACCGGGCCGACGGGTTGCCAGCCGGGCCACCACCTTGATATCACCTCGCTCATCGAAACGCGCCGGTTCCGTGAGTATTGCGATATGCTGAACATTGTATCCAGCAAGGCGCGGGGGGAAGCCTCGATGTCGGCCAAGAACGGCTCCATCAAGCTCGTCGCCGGCAACTCCAATCCAGCGCTGGCGCATGAAATCGCCGACTGGCTGCATTTGCCGCCCACCAAGGCTATCGTCCGCCGCTTTGCGGACATGGAAATCTTCGTCGAAATCCAGGAAAACGTCCGCGGCTCCGACGTCTTTATCATCCAGTCGACGTCGTTTCCGGCCAACGACCATCTGATGGAACTGCTGATCATCACCGACGCGCTGCGCCGGGCCTCGGCGCGCCGCATCACCGCGGTGGTTCCCTATTTCGGCTATGCACGACAGGATCGGAAGGCCGGCCCGCGCACGCCGATTTCGGCCAAGCTGGTGGCCAACCTGATCACCCATGCCGGCGCCGACCGCGTCATGACGCTCGATCTGCATGCCGGGCAGATCCAGGGCTTCTTCGACATCCCGACCGACAATCTCTACGCCTCGCCGGTGATGGTGCGCGACATCCGCGAGCGCTTCGACCTCACCAACGTCATGGTGGTATCGCCCGATGTCGGCGGCGTGGTGCGCGCGCGCGGGCTCGCCAAGCGCATCAACGCGCCGCTCGCCATCATCGACAAGCGTCGCGAACGCGCCGGCGAATCCGAAGTCATGAACGTGATCGGCGATGTCGCCGGATACACTTGCATCCTGGTCGACGATATCGTCGACTCCGGCGGCACGCTGGTG
>JBAVEE010000568.1:0-5863 GCA_049587575.1 Bradyrhizobium sp. | reverse complement strand
GGCAAACGGCTTCCATGGGCCTTCAAGCGCGGGCGCTGCGCCGTTGCCCCTGCGCCCCAGACAGAGCCCGGTTTCCTCGCAGGCCTCGCGGATCGCGGCGACCGCAAGCGCGCGCGCGCGCGACGGCGCGGTCTGCGGACGGCCCTTCAGCAGGTTCGCTTCAAGCGCCTTCGGGATCGGCGCCGCCACCGGCACGCGGTTGTCGGTCTTGTCGACGCGACCCCCGGGAAAGACGAATTTGCCCGGCATGAACACCACCTTGTCGTGGCGTTTGCCGACCAGCACTTTGGGCGTCGCACTGGCGCGATCGACCAGGATCAGCGTGGCGGCGTCGACCGGGCGGCGATAGGGGTGATGGTCGGCTTCCTGCTTCGTATTCCCGGTTTCGCTCATCGCGCGCCGCCGCCCGTCCAGGTTTCTTGTGGGTTAGATCGCCCGGTCTATGGCTCCGGGTTCGCTTCGTCAAATCCGTGCATCCGCAGCGCCCATTGCATGCCGACCACCGCGCCCTTCACCGGCTGCAGCAGCGCCAATGAGGCAAACAAGGTCAACGGCAAATAGATCGCCAGTTGCAGCGCCACCGGGGGCGAATAATTGGTCTCGATGAACAACGCCAGGGGCACGACGATGTGCCCGACGATGACGATGACGAGATAGGCCGGCAGATCGTCGGCGCGATGCGGCGTGAAATCGAGCTTGCAGACGGAACAGTGATCATCGACCTTGAGGAAGGCGCGAAACAGCTTGCCTTCGCCGCAGCGCGGGCAGCGGCCGCGGAAACCGCGCTTCAGCGCAGTCCACACATCGCGCTTCTCGGTCGCCGCGGTATCCCGGCTCCAGACGATTGGGTGTGCGCTCACGGTTTCCATGACTTGCCTTTCTTCGATTTGCCGGATTTGGCTTTACCCGGCTTGCGAACGTTCTTGCGCGGACTGCGCCCCGGACGGGCTTTGGCCGGGGGCCTGGAAGCGTCCGGCCGCTTGCGTCCGCGCGGGGCGACGGTGCCTTCCGACAACAGCTCAAACCGCAAAGCGCCCGCGACTGGGGCTGCTTCTACCAGACGAACGTCGACAACGTCCCCCAACCGGTGCATGGCACCGCTGCGCGAACCGACCAGCGCATGGCGGGTTTCGTCATAGTTGAAGTATTCGGTCCCCAGCGTGCGGATCGGGATCAGGCCGTCGGCGCCGGTATCGCTGAGCTTGACGAATAGCCCGGCGCGGGTGACGCCGGAAATGCGGCCCTGAAAGGTGGCGCCGATGCGGTCG
Organism: Bradyrhizobium sp.; assembly: GCA_049587575.1. GTDB lineage: Bacteria > Pseudomonadota > Alphaproteobacteria > Rhizobiales > Xanthobacteraceae > Bradyrhizobium. The sequence goes on along the minus strand of JBAVEE010000568.1, from coordinate 4,595 downwards.
GCGAGAAAATGCGCGATCAGGCGGTCGGCGGTTTCGCGCTCCGCCTTCATGGCGCGGCGCTCCGTGACGGAAATCTGCGCGGCAACCTCGGTCAGCGTTTCCACCGTCTCGGTTTCGGGCAGCGCGCCTTCGCCGAGGCCGAGGCCACGGATCAGCGCGCGGTGCACGATCAGGTCCGCGTATCGCCTGATAGGCGAAGTGAAATGCGCATAACGCCGCAGGTTCAGGCCGAAATGGCCGTAGTTCTCGGCTGAATATTCGGCCTGGGCCTGTGAGCGCAACACCACTTCATTCACCAGCGGTTCGGAATCGTGTCCCCTGACCTGCGCCAGCACGCGATTGAACAAAGAGGGGCGCAACGCACCGCTTTTGGCGAACGGCAGGTCGAGGGTTTTCAGGAATTCCTGGAGATTATGAACCTTCTCAAGCGTCGGTTCATCGTGCACCCGGTAGATAAGCGGCAGCGACTTCTTTTCAAGCATTTCGGCCGCGGCGACGTTGGCCAGGATCATAAATTCTTCGATAAGCTTGTGCGCGTCGAGCCGCTCCGGGACGATGACGCGATCCACCGTGCCGTCGGGTTTGAGCAGGATCTTGCGCTCGGGAATGTCGAGATCGAGCGGATCGCGCTCGTCGCGCGCGCGCTTCACGGTGGCGTAGGCGTCGTAAAGCGGCCTCAGGATCGGATCGAGCAGGGGACCTGTCGTATCGTCCGGCCGGCCGTCGATTGCCGCCTGCGCCTGCGCGTAATTCAGTTTTGCCGCCGAGCGCATCAGGATGCGGTGAAAACTGTGCGAGCGCTTGCGGCCGTCATTGCCGATCACCATCCGCACCGCCAGCGCGCCGCGCGGCTCGCCCGGCACCAGCGAGCAAAGATCGTTCGAGATGCGCTCCGGCAGCATCGGCACTACGCGGTCGGGAAAATACACCGAATTGCCGCGCGTCAGCGCGTCGCGGTCGAGCGCCGTGCCCGGCCGCACATAGAACGCGACGTCGGCGATCGCGACATTGACGATGTAGCCGCCTTTGTTGTTCGGATCGGCATCGAGTTCGGCATGAACCGCGTCGTCGTGATCCTTGGCGTCGGGCGGATCGATGGTGACCAGCGGAACGTCGCGCCAGTCCTCACGGCCCTTCAGCGTCGCGGGCTTTGCTTCGTCGGCTTCGCGCAAGGCGGCCGACGAAAACGCCTGCGGGATTTCGTGGGCATGAATCGCAATCAGGCTGACCGCCTTTTCGGAAGCCAGCGATCCCAGCCGCTCCTTGACCTTGCCGGAGCCAAGACCGAAGCCGCGCGAACGAACGAGATCGACGCTGACGAGATCGCCATCCTCGGCGCCGCCGGTATCGGTCCCGGCGATGTTCAATTCACGGCCGGCCTGCTTCTTGTCGACCGGGATCAGGCGCCCGCCGCCGCCGGGAAGGGCGCGGAAGATTCCGAGCACGCGGGTCTTGGCGTGATCGACGACCTTGATGATCCGTCCGCGATAGATCGTCCCTTCGCGGTCGCGCTCTTCGAGCTTCTCCACGCGCAGCAGCGCACGGTCGCCGACACCTGCCGCCGTGCCCGGCAGTGGCCGCCGTGGAACGTGAATGCGGACTTTCGGCGGTTCGCCGCTTTCCACCTCGTCCCATTCGGCCGGCGTTGCGATCAGCTCGCCGTCGCTGTCGCGGCCGGTGATGTCGGCCATCACGGTCGCCGGGAGTACTGCAGGCTCGCTGATCTTTTTGCCGCGCTTCTCGATTGCGCCTTCATTGGCCAGTTCGCGCAGGATTCGTTTCAGCGCGGCGCGGTCGGCGTTTTTGAGACCGAATTCCCGCGCGATCTCGCGGGTTCCGACTTCTCCCGGCTGCGCGCGGATGAAGGCGACGATGGCGTCCCGCTCTGGAAAAACCCTGTCGCGCTGCTTTGCCACTCTATCCGCTTGCCTTGCCCGCGCTCTTCTTGGCGACGGGCTTTGCAGCCTTGGAAGGCGAGGTTTTGGCCGTCACCGGTGCGCGCGCCTTGCTGACGGCTTCCGACTTCGGCTTTGCCGCGGATTTCTTCGCGGCGACCTTCTTGGCAGGCTTCGTTGCCTTCGCATCCACCTCCGCCTTGGCGGGTTTGGCCACTTTCGCTTTCCTGGCTCCGCGCCGGGGCTTGCCGCCACCCTTCGCCACGCGTTCGTCGATCAGCGCGATCGCTTCCGGCAGTGTGATGGTGTCCTGGGTCTTGTCGCTGGGGATCGTGGCGTTGACGCCGCCGGCCGTGACATAGGCGCCGTAGCGTCCGCTCTTGACCGCGACGCCGCCGAGCGTCGGATGATCGCCCAACGGCTTGCCGGGATCGGCGCCGAAGCGGCGGCCGCTGGGGCCTTTTGCGATCTTCTCGGCGATCAGCGTCACCGCGCGGTTGAGGCCGATGTCGAATACCTCATCGCCGGCCTCGAGGCTGGCATAGGTTTTCTCATGGCGCACGAAGGGGCCGAAACGGCCCAGCCCTGCGGTGATCGGCTCGCCGGTTTCCGGATGCTTGCCGATTTCGCGCGGCAGCGACAGCAGCTTCAGCGCCAGATCGAGTTCGACGTCGGAAGGCGAGATGTTCTTGGGAATGCCGGCGCGCTTCGGCTTCTCGCCTTCGGCATAATCCTTCTGCTCGCCGAGCTGGATGTAGGGCCCAAATCGCCCGGCCTTCACGATGACGTCGCGATCGGTCTGCGGATCCTTGCCGAGGATGCGATCGGCGCTGGCTTCGCTGTCGGCCGCCAGCGGACGGGTGTACCGGCATTCCGGATAATTGGTGCAGCCGACGAAGGCGCCGAATTTTCCGGCTTTGAGGTTGAGCTTGCCGGTCCCGCAGGTCGGGCATTGCCGGGGATCGCCGCCGTCGGCGCGCGGCGCATAGATATGCGGCCCCAGCATGTCGTCGAGTGCGTCCAGCACCTGGGTCACCCTGAGATCCTTGATCTCGTTGACCGCGCCGATGAAACCGACCCAGAAATCCTTGAGTACCTGCTGCCAGGAGATTTCATTGTTGGAGACGCGATCGAGCTGCTCTTCCAGCGCCGCGGTGAAATCGTATTCGACATATTTGGCGAAGAAGTTTTCCAGGAACGCGACCACGACGCGGCCCTTGTCCTCGCCATGCAGACGCTTTTTTTCCAGCTTGACGTAGCCGCGGTCCTTCAGCACCTGCAGGATCGAGGCATAGGTCGAGGGACGGCCGATGCCGAGCTCCTCCATGCGTTTGACCAGGGAGGCTTCGGAAAATCGCGGCGGCGGTTCGGTGAAATGCTGGGTGACCGAAAGATCCTGCCGCTTCAGCGCTTCGCCTTCGCTCATGGCGGGGAGGCGGCGACTATCCTCGTCGTCGCCATCGTCGTCGCGGCCTTCCTGATAGAGTGCCAGGAAGCCGTCGAATTTGATCACCTGGCCGGTGGCGCGCAGATCCAGCAGACGGGAACCCGCTTTCGCCGTGATGTCGACGGTGGTGCGTTCCAGCTCGGCCGATTCCATCTGGCTCGCGATGGTGCGGATCCAGATCAGTTCATAAAGCTTGGCCTGGTCGGTATCGAGCCGCCGGCGCATGTCGGCTGGCCGCCGCGACAGATCGGTGGGACGTATGGCTTCGTGGGCTTCCTGCGCATTCTTGGCCTTGGTCTGGTACTGGCGCGGCGCCTCGGGCACATAGGCGTTGCCGTAATCCTCGCCGATCACCTTGCGCGCCTGGGTGATCGCCGAACCGTCGATCTGCACGCCGTCGGTCCGCATATAGGTAATGAGGCCGGTGGTCTCGCCGCCGATATCGATACCCTCATAGAGCCGCTGCGCGATCCGCATGGTGTGCGCCGGGGCAAAGCCGAGCTTGCGGCTGGCTTCCTGCTGCAGCGTCGAGGTGGTGAAGGGGGCCTGCGGATTGCGCCGCGCCGGCTTGGCTTCAACCGTCGTCACCGTGAAGTTGGCGGCTTCGATCGCCTTCTTGAAATCCTCTGCTTCCGCACCGGTGCCGATATCAAGCCGCTGGATCTTCTTGCCGTCGGCGCCGACCAGTCGGGCTTCGAACGTCTCGCCGCGGGTGGTCGCCAGTGTCGCCACCAGCGACCAGTATTCGCGCGGGACGAACTTCTCGATTTCGAGTTCGCGGTCGCAGACCAGCCGCAGCGCCACCGACTGCACCCTCCCTGCGGAGCGCGCGCCGGGCAATTTGCGCCACAGCACCGGCGACAGCGTGAAGCCGACCAGATAATCCAGCGCGCGCCGCGCCATATAGGCATCGACCAGCGCGCCATCGATCTGGCGCGGATGCTTCATCGCGTCCGTCACCGCCTGCTTGGTGATGGCGTTGAAGACCACGCGCTCGACGGTCTGGTCTTTGAGCGCGCGCTTCTCCTTCAGCACCTCCAGCACGTGCCATGAAATGGCTTCGCCCTCGCGATCGGGGTCGGTCGCGAGGATCAGCTTGTCGGCACCCTTGAGCGCTTTGGCGATGTCGTTGAGCCGTCCGGCCGCCTTGGGGTCGATCTCCCAGATCATCTGGAAGTTAGCCTCGGGATCGACCGATCCGTTCTTCGCCGGGAGGTCGCGGACATGGCCGAATGACGCCAGAACCTCGTAGG
>JBAVEE010000567.1:0-7570 GCA_049587575.1 Bradyrhizobium sp. | reverse complement strand
AGGATAGCACATTGTCTCGACGGCAGTCTCTTCCGGGTGGCGGATTACGCCTACGGCTAATTCGCCCTACGAAAATTCTTCACCGTTCCCCAAACTCGCCGTCCTGCTCAACGTCGCCTCCCCAATCCAAGGCAACAATTCCGGTGCGGACATCGCGATGAAACGACGAGTGTGGCCAATCGCGCACGCGCTCACCAAACGGTGCTTGAGCGGATTTATGTAACAATATTCGATATGCCGAACGTAATCGGCTTCGTCGCGGATCAGGTGTTCCCAGAAGCGTCGTTGCCAGATGCCGCGTTCGTTGCGTGCGACTCGGACCGGGCTGAGCCGTTCTCCCTTCGGCAGCGCCTTTGCAAAATGGCTCTTGATGAGCCGCCAGCGGGTCGAAAAGTCAGAGTCGTCCGGCGGCAAGGTCCAGACCGCATGCAGATGATCGGGCAGCACGACGAACGCGTCGATTGCGCAAGGTCGGCTTTGCCGCGTCTTGGCGACTGCCTCTCGCAAGGTCGCGATGTGGTCGACGAGCAGGGTTTGCCGCCTCTCCAGCAGATTAACCGTGAAGAACCAGCAGCCGCCCGGAATGAACGCGCGACGATAGTTTGGCATGGGGCGTAGCATAGCACATTGTCGTGCCGTCTTTGTCGTCGGGCGGCGGATTACGCCTACGGCTAATCCGCCCTACGGGCTGCCGCCGTTCCTCTAGCCGCGCCGCGGATGAAGTCATGCCAACGAGTTCCGGAACGGAACGCTGCCGGCGGCCTCAACCTTTCCATCGTGCTGCCTTGGTTTGGTCAAACCCGGATGAAGTCTGGGGAAGGACATAAGCGTAAATCCGCCGGTCGCCCTTTATGTCGGTGACATCAGACTGAGTACGGAGCGCCAATGCAATCCACGCTGAACCAGAAACCAAGCGACGATCCGCACGACGTTGTCGTGGTCGCGGCCGATGTCGTTCGGGTCGCGCCCTCCGAGCAAGAGATTTCCGATCTGCTGCAGCAAGCCGCGCGCTTTCATTCGGAGGCGCAGGCCCGCGGCGAAACCGGTTTGCCGGCCGCCCCGCCGGCTCCATCCGTCGATACGACGTTTCGGCCTGCTGCCGTCGACGATGTCGCGGGTTCGGGCAACGGACCGTCGATCGGCCGGCGGGCGGGTCGCGCCTTGGCCGCGTTGCTGCTGGCGCTGTGCCTTGGTGCCGCGGCCTTCGGCTGGCAGACCTTTGGCTATGCCGCCAAGAAGCTGATGGTGAAGTGGGTGCCGCAGTTCGCGCTGACGACGTCGCTGCCACTGGACAAGCTTTGGCCCCGCGCGCAACCGGCGCCGGCTGCCGTTGAGGCGGACCCGGCGCCTCCGCAAACCGCGCCGCCTGCCGGGACTGCAACGGACGGCGTTGCGGCGAACGCCGCCACCCCACCTGTCGACTCGGCGCAGTCGCTGCAATCGATGGCGCGCGATCTCGCCAACGTCTCGCAAGAGGTCGAGCTGCTCAAGGCTTCCGTCGCGGAGCTCAAGGCGCAGCAAATGTCCCGCGATATCGCCAAATCCTCCGAGAACAGGATTTCCGAGAACAAGGCTTCCGAGCAGCACGCGCGGGCCAGGATAGCGGCACTTCCGCCGCGGCCTGCCGTGCCGCGGGCGCACAAGCCGATAGCGCCATATCCGTCCACGCAAGCCTATCCGCCCAGGCAGGCCTATCCGCCCGCACAAGCCGCGGCAGCTCCGTCGCAAGCCGCCGCACCTTACTATCCGCCGCGGCAGCCTGAACCTCCGCCGCCGGCCGTCGATCAGCTGCCGGCCGCACCGGGGTTTACGTCGGTGCCGCGTCCGCCGATGCCGGTGCAGTAGCGCCCGATCCGGACCCGGAGGGCCGTGTTGGCGCAAAGCGGGAACCGGTTTTCGCTTGCGGCAAGCGCGAAGCGTTGGCGCGGAATTGGCCTGGACAGGTTGATCCGCAGGAACCAATCCGGCTACCGCAGCTTATCGCGGACATCTCAAAGATCGGGAGACTGCCATGAAGATCGCAAAAATGCTTTCGGCTGGCGCTGTGGCCCTCATCGTCATCGGCTCGGCGGCTTTTGCCCAACAAGCGGTGACGGGAACGATTACCGGAATTAACCGGCTCAATGGCACCATCGCGATCCAACGGACCCAAGGCGGCACCGTCGGGGCAAATACCGGCGGCGCCGCCGAAGAGTTCAAGGTGCAAAGCGGGGTGTCGCTGGAGGACCTGCATGCCGGCGACAAGGTCAGCTTTTCTGCCGCGGAAACCGGCGAGACCAGGACGATCACGAAGCTTCAGAAACAGTGAGTCTGAGGAAACGATGCCGAGGCATGCTGCGTTTTGCAGCCTGCGGCTTTTCAGCGCTTAGCCACGGTTCCCGGGACGACGAGCGGAGCGTGCGGAACATTTACCCCAGCAGCACCGCATCCGCGCGGTTCACGGCTTCCGCGCTATCCATCACGGTGCGTTCCAGCGAGCCTGCCTGCACCGAAATGTTTTCGGCGAAGAAACGCGCCAGCGTGACATAGCGTGAGGAATCGCCCTCGCCGAGGCTGCGCGCGGCGAGCGCCTCGCCGGCCAGCATGCATCCGCCGAGCGTCGATCCGAACAGTCGCAGATACGGCGTCGCGCCGGCGAGCGCGTCGTTCGGCGCCGACGTCACGCGCTCCAGCAGCCAGCGGCTGGTGCGCTCGAGCGATGCCAGCGCGTCGCGCAGCTTTGCCCCGGTGGTGCCGAACGCCGGATCGTTCGAGGCCTCGACCTGTTTGACGATCCCGCCGAGTTCATCGAGCAGCACCCAGACCGCCTCGCCGCCATTGGCCGCGAGCTTGCGGGTCACGAGGTCGATCGACTGGATGCCGTTGGTGCCTTCATAGATCGGGGTGATGCGCGCATCGCGAAAATGCTGCGCGGCGCCGGTTTCCTCGATGAAGCCCAAGCCGCCGTGAATTTGCACGCCGAGCGAGGCCACCTCGTTGCCGATGTCGGTGGAGAAGGCCTTGGCGATCGGCGTCAGCAGCGCGCCGCGCGCCGCGGCGAGGCTGCGCGCATTGGCGTCGGTGGCGCGCGCAGAAATATCGAGCGCCACGGCGGTGGCGTAGCAAATCGTGCGCGCCGCCGCGGTGAGCGCGCGCATCTGCATCAGCATCCGCTTGACGTCGGGATGCACGATGATCGGGTCCGAGCCGTCGGCCTTTCCCACCGCGCGGCCCTGGCGGCGCTCCTGCGCGAACGCCAGCGCCTGCTGATAGGCGCGGTCGGCGATGCCGACCCCCTCGAGGCCGACGCCGAGCCGGGCCTGGTTCATCATCGTGAACATGCAGCGCATGCCCTTGTTTTCCTCGCCGACCAGGTAACCGATCGCGCCGCCGTGGTCGCCCATCGTCATGGTGCAGGTGGGCGCGGCATGCATGCCGAGCTTGTGCTCGATGCCGCTGACGTAGATGTCGTTGCGGCTGCCGAGCGAGCCGTCGGCGTTGACGAGGAATTTCGGGATCAAAAACAGCGAAATGCCCTTGGTGCCGGCGGGAGCATCGGGCAATCGCGCCAGCACGAAATGCACGATGTTGTCGCTCATGTCGTGATCGCCATAGGTGATGAAGATTTTCGTACCTGTGATGCGATAGCTGCCATCGGCGGCGCGTTCGGCGCGGGTGCGCAGCGCGCCGACGTCGGATCCCGCCTGCGGCTCGGTGAGTTGCATGGTGCCGGGCCACTCGCCGGACACCAGTTTTGCGAGGTAGATTCTCTTCAGTTCGTCGCTGCCATGGGCGTCGAGCGCCTCGATCGCGCTCAGCGTCAACAGCGGGCAGAGCCCGAAAGCGATGTTGGATGCGCTCCAGATTTCGGTGCAGACCGCGTTGATCGCGAGCGGCAGGCCCTGGCCGCCAAACGCCTCCGGTCCGGACACCGCGTTCCACCCGGCCTGGGTCCAGCGCCGGTACGCGTCGGGCCAGCCGGGGGCGGTGGTCACGTTGCTGCCGTCGAGCTTGATACCGTGTTCGTCGCCGACCGCGTTGAGCGGCGCCAGCACGTCGGAGGCAAATCGGCCGGCTTCCTCCAGCACGGCGGCGGCGATATCATGATCGAAATCGCCGTAATGGCCGGCTTTCACGGCAGCCAGCAGGCCGGCGCCGTGATTGAGGGCCAGCAGCATGTCATTGATCGGCGCGCGATAGGTCATGACCGGTTCTCTCGCTTTTGGGTCTCGCTTCGGCTGGGATCAGCGGGGTGCCGTCTTCCCACGAAACCGCACGTCTCTCAACTCCCCGATAGCTGCAATCGAGCCGCCACGGCGCCGGCAGGCCGTGCCATTCGGGGCCCGGCAAGCCTTAATCGCTGCAAAAAAATGCCGTGCCGGGGGCGGCTAAACCCGAGGTGAGATTCGACCTGAATTCAGCTTCTACCCTGTTGAAATAGCTCAACTGCCTCTATAGACCGGCGTGACGGAATCCGCGGCAAGGCTCGTCCGGCCGCATTCCGCAACAGGCTATTGGGGCGTCGCCAAGTGGTAAGGCAGTGGATTTTGATTCCACCATGCGGAGGTTCGAATCCTCCCGCCCCAGCCAGCTAGTTTGACCGCGGTTCAAGGTCGCGGCGACGTCGATACCGTCAACACGCAGATACGCTCAAACTTTGCCCCGCCGGCCAGCGTCATGGTTTGTACGACAGGCGATGTGGCGCTCCCATACACGTCCACTCCGCGATCGCGGATGGCTTTCTTGAGTTCGAAGCCTGAAAGGCTGAAGCTCTGCCCCGCATAGGGTCCGGCGGTAAAGGTTCCGCTCAACTTTCCCGCACGGAAGATGACGCCGCTGTCGTTCCCCGGATCGGTGATGGCAACCGTGAATGTGTCGTTATATGCGTGTGCAGCGGGCGTATGCATTCGCGGCCCAACGCCGAAGGAGGCGGTATCCACGGCCTGGCCGGCCTCGGTGGCCGCGCCGTGATCGTCAACGCTGCCCGTGCTCGTGAACGTCGTAGTCCACGAGACGCCGGAATTGATCGGTTCCAACTTCGGACTGAAGCCTGCCGGCGAGGCCAAACATGTTCCCGAACTGCGATAGATAAAGGCTGGAGCGTTGGCGTTGGCGCCGGCCGGTTCGGCCAGTGCCGGGACGGCCACCAGCGTCGTCAGCAGGAAGGAGCAAAACACGGTCCTCATTTCGCAACCCCTTTCGCGCCCTCATCGGGTGGCGCCCGCGAATGAATGATATCATCATAGTCGCCTTGACCTTGATCCACCAGAGTGGGCCTTTCATCAGCTCAGGATCGATTGCGCTCGACCGGGAGCGTGACGCCGCGCCAAGTTGCCGGCAAAATCCGGGACGGCGTTTCGCTGGAGTCGATTTGAGATGAAGCGATCCGTTTGCCGCCCGAACCGAATTGACTCCGGGTTAGTCGGAATTCTAATACACAAATCGACACTGGAACGGACGCTCGCAGCGCATGTGCCTGCGGTTTGCTCCATTTTTGGTCAGTGCAGCGCGAAATGAAAGCAATCAGAAAGCTTATCGATGCGTGTCATTAATGTCGCCGCCGCCCAGATGGGTCCGATCCAGCGTTCCGAAGGCCGGGAAGCCGTCGTCCCGCGCATGCTCGCTTTGATGGATGAAGCCAAGGCGCGTGGCGCGGATTTGATCGTCTATCCGGAATTGGCGCTCACCACGTTTTTTCCGCGCTGGTACGTCGAGGACCAGGCCGAGGTCGACACCTGGTTCGAGCGCGAGATGCCGAACGCTGCGACCATGCCGCTGTTCAAGCGCGCGGCGGAATATCGGATGGCGATGAGCTTCGGCTATGCCGAGCTGACGCCGGACGGGCATCATTTCAACACCTGCATCCTCACCGATAAAGCGGCGAAAATCGTCGGCAAGTACCGCAAGGTGCATCTGCCGGGCCATTCGGAATTTGACCCCGAGCGTGCCTTCCAGCATCTTGAAAAGCGCTATTTCGAACCGGGCGATACCGGATTCGAGGTATGGCGCGCGATGGGCGGCATCTTCGGTATGGCGATCTGCAATGACCGGCGTTGGCCCGAGACCTATCGCGTGATGGGCCTGCAGGGCGTGGAGATGATCCTGCTCGGTTACAACACGCCCTCGGTGAATTCCCAGAAAAGCGAGGAAGGTCCCGAGAAGCGGCTGTTCCACAATCGCCTGTCCGTGCAGTCCGGTGCCTATCAGAACGCGACATGGGTGGTGGCTGTCGCCAAGGCCGGCGTCGAGGACGGCTTCCCGCTGATCGGAGGCAGCCTGATCGTCGATCCCAACGGCGAGATTGTCGCAGAGGCCACGACCGAGGGCGATGAACTTCTGGTCCACGCTTGCGATCTCGACGCGACCGTCTTCGGCAAGCAAACCATCTTCGACTTCGCCCGTCACCGTCGCATCGAGCATTACGGGCTGATTACCAGCCGTGTCGGTGCGGTGCCGCCACCGGAAACGTGAGACTAAACGCCGCTTCGAACAGGCTCATACAGGCCCCCATGCCGATGTCCGGAACCCCGCCGCGGCGTGGGCGAACCGCCCAAGGAGAGCTAGTGCCGCGAAAACCGCACCGCGCCGAGCGCCATGGTCGCCGCGGCCTGCGTAGGGTCGATCACGGGAATGCCGAGGGCGTCTTCGAGCTGACTTCGCAGGCGTGCCATGCCGGCGCAGCCCATAATAATCGCGCCGGCTCCATCCTCGTCCTTCAGGGCGCGGCCGACCTCGATCATCTTCGCCAGTGTTCCGTGGCCGGACGCCGTTTCCGCCACGCTCATGTTCAGCGGCCGTTCGCCGGCCAGCCGGTCCATCAGTCCCATCTGGCGCAGATAACGGATATGCCGGCCTATGGAGCGTTGCGCGATGGCGATGACGCCGAAGGTTTCCGCGCGCGTCATCGCCGTCAGCACGCCGCATTCGGCGATGCCGAACACCGGCCGATCGGTTCCTTCCCGGCAGACATGCAGACCCGGATCGCTGTAGCAGGCGATCACGAACGCTGCGGCGCTGTTGTCGCTCTCGATCAGCCGGCGCAGCGGCATCGCCACGCTGTCGACATCGGCCTGGCTCTCGATCCCGTAAGGTCCCTCGGCCAGCGTCGCGCAGACGATCTCCGGCCCGTCGACAAAATCGAGCGGTTTCAGGGCTTCTTCAAGTCCCCTGGTTACGTTGACGTTGGAATTGGGATTGATGACCAGGATGCGCGGGCGGGACATGGTCTCTTCCTTGCAACTGACATAATTTGCATAGTTTCGAACGCGGGGGCTGCGGCGTCCAGCGATTTCTCGCGCTTCCCATCACCGGCCGCCATCGTTTTTTTTGCAGCCGAACTTTCTTATAGCGCTCTGGAGGACTTCATGACCGAATCCGCCTACGACGTCGTGATCCGCGGCGGACGCGTCGCGACCGCCACCGATGTATTTGAGGCCGATGTCGCCGTCGCGGGCGAGACCGTCGTTGCCGTCGGCCGCGGCCTGCCGGCCGGCAAGCGCGAGATCGATGCGCGCGGCAAACTGGTGCTGCCCGGCGGCGTCGACAGCCACGCCCACATCGAACAGCTTTCGGCCGCGGGCATCATGAATGC
>JBAVEE010000566.1:0-1758 GCA_049587575.1 Bradyrhizobium sp. | reverse complement strand
GCATCTTTGCCACCGATTTTTTGGCGGCGTCTTCAATTTGCCTCTCTCTTTCCAATGGCAATGGTTGGGCGATCGCCGATTGAACTTCCAACGTCGATTCTTGCGCCAGATAGTAGTTTTTTTTGGCTTCTGGGTTCGACGCCAGTCTCAAGAGAGCCCCGTACATGAGCGAGCATTCGGAGAAGCGGCGCACCACCTTTTCACGCAGTTCGACGCCTCCCTTGCTTGCCTCTATGGCGCGATTGATCGCCGAGGTGACGTCGATCACGGTCCATTTGCTGTCACGGTCAATGGATTGTGCGTCGGCGGCGCGCGGCGAGATCAGCAAATAGCCGGCCAATAGCAAACCAAGGACGGGCAGTAGGCGTACCCTGAGACTGTCGAGCATCACCGGTTCCTCAAATTTAAATGTAGCGCGTGCCAAAAGGAGACTCAGGGGGTGGGTAGCACGAGACGCGGTCCCGCGCACCGAAGCGGACGTCAGCCGACCACTCTGAACTGGATTCACGCCTAGCTCGTGCCGAACGCCTTGAAGGTGATGATGGTGTGGGTGTCCTGGATGCCGGGAATGGTCTGCACCTTCTCGTTGACGAAGTGACCGATGTCGATGTCGTTATCGACGTAGAATTTGACCAATAGATCGTAATCACCCGCGGTGGAATAGATCTCGGAGGCGATTTCGGCCTCGGCGAGCGCGTTGGCGACGGCGTAGGACTGGCCGAGCTTGCATTTGAACTGGACGAAGAAGGGAACCATCGCTGTCGTCTCCGAAAAGGGCCTTGCGCCCGGCTCAATATAGCGTCCCGGAACTTGCTGGCAACAACGCGCCGCGTTAGGACAGAACATGCGAAAGACTTGCCAGCCCGGACGCCTGCGAGCCCTGCGATGACTATCCCGATCGCGCTCACCATCGCCGGCTCGGATTCGTCCGGCGGCGCCGGCATCCAGGCGGACCTCAAGACGTTCGCGGCGCTCGGCGTCTACGGCGCGTCCGTCATTACCGCCCTGACCGCCCAGAACACACGCGGCGTGAGCGGGATTCATCCGGTGCCGCCGGCGTTCGTCGCCGCGCAGATGGACGCGGTGTTTGACGATCTTGACGTCAAGGCCGTCAAGATCGGAATGCTGGCGCAACTTGCGACCGTCGAGACCGTCGCCGCCGCGCTGGCCCGATGGTCGCCAGCCCATGTCGTGCTCGATCCGGTGATGGTCTCGACCTCAGGCGATAGGCTGCTTTCGCCCGACGCGGTTGCGGGCCTGCGCACAAAGCTCATTCCGCGTGCGTCGCTGGTCACCCCGAACCTGCCGGAGGCTGCCGCCCTCCTGGACGAGCCGGTCGCATCAGGCGAAGCCGCGACCGTGAGCCAGGGCAAGCGGCTGCTGGCGTTCGGCTGTCCGGCGGTATTGATCAAGGGCGGCCACGGGCAGGGCGCCGAGAGCATCGACTATCTCTTCACGGGCAACGGCGCCATCGCGCTGCCGGCGCCGCGCATCTCGACCGGCAATACCCACGGCACCGGCTGCTCGCTGTCGTCCGCCATCGCAGCCTTCCTTGCCAGAGGTGAGGCGCTTGAGGCCGCCGTTCGCAATGCCACGGCCTTTGTCACCGCCGCGATCGCGGCGGCCGATCGTCTCGATGTTGGCCACGGTCACGGCCCGATCCATCATTTTCACCGGTTTTACTAGGGCCGTGAAGCCGGGCGGGCGGCTTTGACGCCAAACGGACTCGGCGCGGACGTCGCATCCGGCCACTTGACC
>JBAVEE010000565.1:0-3100 GCA_049587575.1 Bradyrhizobium sp. | reverse complement strand
GTGCGGAGCCGTTCCGACAAAGGCGATCGTCCGGCTCCCGGCATAGGGTCATCTATCTTGTCGGAGGGAACGGCCGACCCGGCCAGCTATTCCATCATCGCATTACTTGCCAAGGACGGTGGCTGCGCCGACGATAACTCCATTTGTCAGTAATTCTAAGTATTAATATGGTTAACGCATAATTAACGTACACTATTGCGTGGCTTATCTCGATTATCCGCTTCGATAACAAGATGTTTCAGTCAGCGATAAAACGATCTACTGCCCCTTTTATGCCTCATTAGGTCACCAAACGGCAACCACTCAAATTGGAGCGGGGGTTCCACTTGCCACATATGTGGCATTACTATATTGAGGGACTAATATATGCTGACATTGAAGAAGCAGGCACTGGGACGTGTAACCCAGTCGCGCACGGCGCTGGTTGTTTTTGCCGCAACTGTTCTGGCCGGTGGTAGCGCTACCGAAGCTTCAGCCAGATCCTATCGACATCACCATCACGGCCATCACCACTTCCACCACGCCGCATTGTCCGGCGGCGCGCCGGCCTGGCGCAACGCCAATGCTGCGATCGCCCCGTCGGGCTCCGGAGGGAGCTTCTCGGGCATGGCCTCCTATTACGGCAACGAATCCGGCAGCAGGACCGCCTCTGGCCAGCACTTCAACCAGAACGCCATGACCGCGGCTCACCGCACCCTGCCGTTCGGCACCAAGCTCAGGGTAACCCACGGCGACCGCAGCGTCGTCGTCACGGTCAACGACCGCGGCCCCTTCGTCCGCGGCCGGGTGCTGGACCTGTCCACGGGCGCCGCCCGCGCAATCGGCCTGACCGGCGCCGGCGTCGGCCGCGTCGTCGCAGAGGTCATGTAACCTCGTCTTCCGTCCACGAAAGCTTTGTAGGCGTTGCGTCTGTTACGGCCGCAGAACTTGCTGCACGCCGAAAAAAGCCCGCCGCCAGAAATGGCGGCGGGTCTTTTTGTACGGGGGTCTCTCTTGTCATTCGCTACAAAAAGCTCTGCGGATCGACGTCGACTTCGAGCTTGAGGTTACCCTTGGTCTTTGGACCGGCGGCCAGCCATTCGCGCAGATATTCCGACAAATCGACATTGCGCAGCGATTTCACCAACAGGCGGAAACGGTAGCGGCCCTTGATCACGGCAAGCGGGGCCTCGGCAGGGCCCAGGACCTTGATCCGCTCATCGATCGGCGCGATCGCGGCCAGTTTGCGCGCAAAACTTTCCGCCGTGGGCCGGTCGCCCGCGGAAACGATCAGACTCGCCAGCCGGCCGAACGGCGGATAGTGGGCGCGCTCGCGGGCCTCGATTTCGCTGGCATAAAACGCCTCGCGGTCGCACGCCACCAGCGCCTTCATCACGGGGTGCTCGGGCTGATGGGTCTGCAGATAGCCGACGCCCCGGCCCTGATCCCGCCCGGCGCGCCCGATCACCTGGTTGAGCAGTTGAAACGTCCGCTCGGCGGCGCGCGGATCGCCGTTGCTCAAGCCCAGATCGGCGTCCACCACGCCGACCAGATTGAGCCGCGGAAAATGATGGCCCTTGGCCACCAATTGCGTGCCGATGATGATGTCGACCCGGCCTTCCGCGATCTCGTTCAATTCGCTGCGCATGGTGTCGATCGAGGTGATCAGGTCGCTCGACAGCACCATGGTGCGCGCATCCGGAAACAGGCCTGCCGCCTCTTCCTGCAGCCGCTCGACGCCGGGCCCGACCGCAACCAGCGATTCTTCCGCCGCGCAATTCGGACAGACATGCGGACGCGGCATCGAGAAGCCGCAATGGTGGCAGACCAGCCGCTGGCGAAAGCGATGATCGACCAGCCAGGCGTCGCAGATGGTGCAGGCAAAGCGATGCCCGCAGGCCCGGCACAAGGTCAGCGGCGCGTAACCGCGGCGGTTGAGAAACAGCAGCGCCTGCTCGCGCCGCTCGACCGCGATCCGGATTTGTTCGGCGAGCCGCGGCGAGATGAAGCGGCCGCGCGGCGGAGCCTCGCGCCGCAGATCGATGGCCTCGATATGCGGCATGTGCTGGCCGCCGAACCGCGACGGCAGCACGATGCGCTGATAGCGGCCCTTGCGCGCATTGACCTCGGTTTCGACCGACGGCGTTGCCGAGGCCAGCACGATCGGGATTTTCGCGATATGCGCGCGCACCACCGCCATGTCGCGGGCGTGGTAATGCGCGCCTTCGTCCTGCTTGTAGGCCTGGTCGTGCTCCTCGTCGACGACGATCAGCCCGAGATTGGCGTAAGGCAGAAACAGCGCCGAGCGCGCGCCCACCACGACCGGCGCTTCGCCCGCCGCTATTGCGGCCCAGTTGCGTTGCCTCGTGCGCGGGGTCAGTTCGGAATGCCATTCCAGCGGCGCCACACCGAAACGCCGCGAAAAGCGGTCGAGGAACTGACCGGTCAATGCGATCTCCGGCATCAGGATCAGCGACTGCCTGCCGCGGCGGATCACCTCCGCGATCGCCTCGAAATACACCTCGGTTTTTCCCGACCCGGTGACGCCATCGAGCAGCGCGACGTGAAAGCTGCCATTGGCCGCCAGCGCGCGCATCGCATCCACCGCGGTGCGCTGCTGAGGGGAAAAATCAGGTGTTGCGAATGACGGGTCGGGCGCGGGCGGCGCCATCGCCCGCGGCATCGCTTCCGTCGCCAGCGTGCCTTCGTCGACCAGGCCATCGACGACGCCGATACTGACGCCGGCTTCCTTCGCGGCGTCCGACTTGCCGTGCAACAGGCCGTCCGACAACAATTCGATCAGCCGCCGCCGCGCCGGCGTCAAGCGCGGGGGCGGCTTGCCGACCAGCCGCACGCCCAGCCGCACCCGCTCGGGGCCGAGATGCTCGCCCATCCGCAACGTCATCCGCAGCACCATGCCGCGCGCCGATAACGTGTAGTTGGCGACCCAATCGACGAGCGCGCGCAGTTCCGCCTTCAGCGGCGGCACGTCGAGCTTTTCGCCGACATCCTTGAGCCGGTTGTGCAGCCGCGGATCGGGGCTGGCGTTTTCAGCCCACACCACGGCCACCACCTCGCGCGGTCCGAGCGGCACGCATACGACATCCCCCGGCGCCAGTTC
>JBAVEE010000564.1:0-1795 GCA_049587575.1 Bradyrhizobium sp. | reverse complement strand
GGCGCCTTGGTGTACATCCGGGGAGCCATGTCCGCAGCCGACGCCGCGTTGACTCCGGCAACCGCGCTGACGGCGAAAGCAGCACCCGCGATCAATTTCATCGTTCGCATAATTTTCTCTCCAATTGCCGCACAACCCAGGAAAAAATCTAAATACTCGAGAGGCAGCTTATCCCAAGGTTGCTGGCCGCTCATGCTTCCCCGTCGGCTTCTCGCCTGATTTTGGCCATGTGTTGCAAAATTGGCGCGATGTGGAACCAGCTCGATAGGTCAGAAAAGATGCCCTAATTCCGGATCAACGAGTAAGGGAGCGCCTGGTTCGCGGTGCCGCTACGGAAACGATTGAGTCCGGCAACGCGCGACCGCTGCCGATCGGCATTTCCCGGATACGCGAAGATTGCGAATCAGCCGATAGTAGCGGCTTGAAAGTCTCCCTTCTCGAATCGTTGGCATCGTGACCCCACCGAAACAGAACGCGCGCGCCTCCCTTGGCGCTGAAGGCTGGGCTCCCCGGCTGGCGCAGGAATCCAGACTGCGTCAGCTTGAGGATCTGCTTGCGCTTCCGCGCAGCGGAGACGAAGCGCTGCAAACCGAAGTCGAGCGCGCGGCTTTGCTCGGCGCCCTCGACCGGCGGCAGGATGCGCAAGCGGCCTTTATCGATATCCTGCGCCGGGCGCCTGCGAATTTCAGCGCGCTCAACGAATTCGGAACGCTGCTGGCAGGCCAGGGCGCCATCGATGCCGCCTGCCGCGTCTATGCAGAGGCGATCCTGCATCACCCCGGCAACCCGATGGGGCATGTCAATCTCGCCAATCTCCTGCTTCGCGCCAACAAGCATGAGCAGGCGCGCGCGCATTACGAGGCGGCGCTGCGGGCCGATCCGGATCACGCGCCGGCGCATCAGGGACTGGGCGCGGTGCTCGCCGACAATGGCGACCGCGACGGCGCGCGCGAGCATTTCCGCAAAGGTTTCGCCGGCCATGCCATCTCGAGCCTGCCCTACCGCGGCAGCGCGCCGCCCGTGGCGCTGCTGCAACTGGTCTCCTCCGGCGGCGGCAATATTCCGACCGCCCCGTTCCTGGACGACTGCATCTTCCTGACCTCGGTGGTGGTCACGGACTATCTCGACCCGATGGCCCCGCTGCCGCCGCACCAATTGATCTTCAACGCGATCGGCGATGCCGACCTCTGCGAGCCCGCGCTCGAGGCCGCCGTGCGCCTGATCGCGCGGACGTCCGCTCCCGTGATCAACGATCCCCGCGCCGTCATGAAGACCGGGCGCATCAGCAATGCCATCAGGCTCGGCGCGGTGCCCGGCGTAATAACCCCGCGAACCATCGCGATCGCGCGCGACATCCTCGCCGGCCCCCGCGGCGTCGATGCGATCGCGGACCACGGCTTCAGCTTTCCGCTGCTGCTGCGCTCCCCGGGTTATCATACCGGCCGCAATTTTATCTTTGTCGAGAACGCCGCCGGATTATCCGCTGCGGCGGCGGGCCTGCCGGGCCGCGATCTCCTGGCGATCGAATATCTCGATGCCCGCGGCAGCGACGGCAGCGCACGAAAATTCCGCGTGATGATGATCGGGGGAAAAATCTATCCGCTGCATCTGGCGATATCGCGGGACTGGAAGGTGCATTACTTCACCTCCGACATGGCCGACAAGCCGGACCATCGGGCGGAGGAAGCCGGATTTCTCGCCGATATGCCGGGGGTGCTCGGCGACAAGGCGTGTCGCGCGCTGGAAGGGATACGCGACGCGCTCGGCCTCGACTATGCCGGCATCGATTTCGGAT
>JBAVEE010000563.1:0-2681 GCA_049587575.1 Bradyrhizobium sp. | reverse complement strand
GGCTGGTGTAGAATGGTTCTGGTTGATATCGGCACGCCGTGCCCACAAAGGCTGAACAATGACGATTTTCTTGTGCCGCGGCGCAACGCGCGATCCCGCAAGCCGAAGACAAGCGTGACGGCGCGTTCGGCGACAGCCAAGATAAATCCGGGGGCGGTGGCGGCAGCCGTCCCCCCGCACCGGGCTGCGAGCCCGGCGGGCGGCGAACGAAACTGCTCCGTCGCGCGCACCCTCGACATTGTTTCGGACGCCTGGGCGTTTCTCATCATTCGCGAGGCCTTCTTCGGCACACGAACATTCGAGGCATTCCGCTCCGCCCTCGACATTCCGCGCGCCACGCTGACCGACCGCCTGAGAAAGCTGACGCGGCTGCAGATTTTCCGTCAGGTCGCGGCCGACACCGGACAGCGCAAGGAGTACCGGCTCACCAAAATGGGCTTCGACCTCTATCAGAGCTTCATCGCGCTGATGCAGTTTGGCGACCGCTGGCTTGCCGTCGGCAAGCGCCCGCCGCTGGTGCTGGTCCACCGCGCATGCGGTTGCGAGAGTCATCCCATCGTCGCCTGTTCCGAATGCCTGACCGAACTCGAAGCGCGCGAGGTGCAGTATCGCGACGGACCGGGCGCGGGCCGCAGACCGGCAAAGCCCGGCCGCAACACACGGCGCGCCTCGGATGGAAACCGCTTCATACAGGGACGGCCGAGCTCGGTTTCGCGCGCGCTTGAGATCATCGGCGACAAATGGAGCTTTATGGTCGTTCGCGAGGGTTTTTTCGGCAATCGCCGCTACGACCGGATCCAGTCGGAACTGGGCATCGCTCCGAACATCCTGACCGACCGGCTGTCGCGCCTCGTCGCGAGCGGTGTCTTTCACCGGCGTCTCTATCAGCAGGCCCCGGAACGCTACGAGTACCTGCTGACTGACATGGGCCGTGACCTCTACGGGCCATTCGTCGCGATGCTGGCGTGGGGTGACCGCTGGCTCGCCAAGGGAAAGCCGCCGCTGCTGCTGCGCCATACGAAGTGTGGGCACGATTTTCAGGCATCCGTGATCTGCGACAAGTGCCACAAGCCGGTGATCGCCGCCGACATGCAATACCGCCTGAACTACGACCCCAGGGATTACGGCGCTCTGGGGCCACGATCGGTTACCTGAACCTCATCAATTCCCCTTCAGCGCTTCCACCAGCTTGAAGCGCATGATCTTGCCCGAGCCCGTGCGCGGGATTTCCGAAACGATATGGGTCGCTTCGGGAATTTTGTAGGACGACAGGCTAAGGCGGCAATGCGCCAGCAGCGATTCGACATCGAGCTGGTTCTTCTCGACCACCACAAACAGATACGGCACCTCGCCAAGCGTTGCGTGCGGCACGCCGACCACGGCGCAATCGATCACCTCCGGATGACGGATCGCGACTTCCTCGATTTCCGCCGGCGCGATGTTCTGTCCACCCCTGATGATCAATTCCTTGATGCGTCCGGTGATCGTCAGATAGCCGTTGGGGTCGGATTTCGCGAGATCGCCGGTATGGTACCAGCCTTTCCGCAATGCCGACGCCGTTTCCGCGGGCTTGTTGTGATAGCCCTGCATCAGGTTGGGACCGCGCACGATCAATTCGCCCTCGGCGCCGAGCGGAAGATCTTCCAGCGTCGTCGGATCGACAATGCGCGTCGCAAGACCCGGCACCGGAATCCCGCACGATCCCATCACGCGCGTGCCGCTCATCCAGTTCATCGTGACCATGGTCGATGTCTCGGTAATGCCGTAGCCATCAAGCAGCAGCGTGCCGAAATGCGCCTCGAACGCCCGGTTCAAGGTCGCGGGCATGATCGCGCCGGCGGAGACGCACAATCGCGTGTTTCCCAGCCGATGGACGCCGGTTTCCTGCGCGCGCTGCAACAGATAGTGAAACATCGTGGGCACGCCGGGAAACAACGTATATTTCCCGGATTGCAGCAGCTCCAACACCTGCTGCGGCGAGAACCGCTCCATGATGTGTTCGCTGGCGCCGACGGCGAGCACGGACAGCACCGAGAGATTGAGGGCATAGGAATGAAACAGGGGAAGCGGGGACAGCACGACGTCCTTGTCGCTTAAATCGCAGATCGGCGCCCAGCACGCCGCGGCGATCCACAACATTCCTCGCACGGACAGCAGCACGCCCTTGGCGCGGCCGGTCGTGCCCGAGGTATAGATGATGAAGGACGAGCGATCGATATCGGCGGGGTCCAGGGCACCTTCCGTGCTTCCCTGCGCGAGCTCGTCAAGGCCAAGGCCGGCTTCCCTGGCGCCGCTGCCCGCGAACACCATCGAAACCGGACTGGTCGACTCCGCCGTGAGCCTGCCGATCAGTTCGCCGCGGACCGGCGTGGTGATCACAAGACCGCAATCGGCGTCCGACAGCCGATAGGCGATCTCCGCTTCGGCGGCGTCATAACTGATGGGAACGATCACCGCGCCGGAGCGCAGGCCCGCAAGGCAGGCCTCGATCCAGTCGACACCGTTCGGCAGATAGATCGCGATGCGATCGCCTTCCCGCACGCCATTGTTCGACATGCCGACAGCAATCGAAGCCGTTCGGCTTGCGAGCTGTGCGTAGGTGATCGACCTCACGGCGTCCCAGTAAGCGACCTTGTCCGGCCGCTCGCGCCGGTGCCGCTCCAGCAATTCCGGTACCGGCG
>JBAVEE010000562.1:0-1683 GCA_049587575.1 Bradyrhizobium sp. | reverse complement strand
CCCTCTGGAAGCCTGATGCTGTGAAGATCACGGCGGGGCAGAGCATGTCGGCATGTTTCAGAAGACGCCGGTGAGTGAACGGCAATACTGCAAGAAGTGCGGGGGCCATTTGATGACCAATCACCCTCCGTTGGGACTGGTGGACGTATTCTCGGCCACGTTGCCGACGCTAAAATACAGCTCCGGCGTCCACGTGAACTATGCCGAGACTGTACTACCCATGAAAGATGGTCTCCCGAAGTTTAAGGATTTCCCAGCGGAGTTCGGCGGATCGGGCGAGCAGATACCCGAGTAGCAGGTCCGTTCCGGGTCAAACTCGGAAGTCGCGCCGGCAACGCCGACTTCCGCCTTACCCCTTAAAGCAGAGATCCGCCGGCGAGATCGGATATATCCGGTGAGTGCCAACTTGGACCCGGGCGTCATGTTCACACCTATCGAACGGCCAACTGAGAGACCGCCGTCTCTTGGGCAGATTTTCGCGGATTTCGGTTTCCTCTACGCATCGAATGGCTTTATCAGCTGGCTTTTTGCCGTAAGCGCGCCAGTGGCAATCATTCTCGCGGTTGGCTCGAACAGCGGGCTCTCGGAGAACGAAATCGCGTCCTGGATCTTCGGTGTCTTTTTCATCAACGGCCTGATTACCATCCTGCTCTGCTGGCTTTACCGACAGCCACTGGTGTTGTTGTGGACAATTCCCGGCGCGGTTCTGGTCGGCCAGTCATTAAACCACCTGACGTTCCCGGAGGTTGTCGGTGCCTATTACGGAACCGGCGCGCTGATTCTGGTGCTTGGCGCAACGGGCTGGGTGAAACGCGCCATGCTGCTGCTCCCGATGCCCATCGTCATGGGTATGGTCGCCGGCGTTTTTCTGCGCTTTGGCCTAGGGCTCGTCCATGCGGTGTTTACCGACACCGCCATTGTCGGACCGATGATCGCGGTTTGGCTGCTCCTGACGTCTCTGCCGCGACTGGGTCGACGCTGTCCGCCTATCATCGGGACACTTTTTGTCGGTGCGCTGGCGACGATCATGCTGGGAAGGTTCGACGCCTCCACGCCGCTGCACATCGAGTTGATCAAGCCGGTCTTTCAGACACCCGCCTGGTCAGCCGCAGCCATGATCGAACTTGTCGTGCCGCTCGCTATCACCGTCCTCGCCGTGCAAAACGGTCAGGGCTTTGTGGTCCTCAAGGCGGCAGGTCATGCACCGCCGATTGATGCGGTAACGATTGCCTGCGGTATTGGCTCGGTGGTCAGCGCCGTTGTGGGCGGCGTAAGCACATGCCTGACAGGGCCCGCCAATGCCATTATTGTCGCCAGCGGTGAACGCAAACGCCAATATACCTCCGGGATATTTGTCGGATTTCTTGCGATATTGTTTGGACTGCTTGCGCCAAGCTTCACCCGGCTGCTTCTCATTGCCCCGAAGTCCCTGGTGACGGCTTTGGCGGGCCTTGCGATGTTGCGCGTCTTGCAGTCAGCCTTCGTCACTGCATTCAATAAGCGCTTCTCTCTTGGCGCGTTGATTGCCTTCCTTGTCACCGTTGCCGACGTGCCGTTGTTGAATGTCGGCGCTGCTTTTTGGGGATTGCTCTCTGGCTTCGCCATTTCCTGGTTGTTGGAGCGGGCCGACTTTGCAGCGGAGTCAAAGTAGCGACGATCTGATGCATCTTTGCCGGTCAGCTG
>JBAVEE010000561.1:0-7782 GCA_049587575.1 Bradyrhizobium sp. | reverse complement strand
GCGCCACGCGTATCGCGCAAATGGTGGTCATCCCCGCGAAAGCGGGGACCCGTAAATGCCGGTGACTACTGGACCCCCGCTTTCGCGGGGGTGACCGTTAGGTTGCGGTGGCGAGACTGGAAGAAGTTGGGGAGAAATACAGGCTATGCCGATCAACTACGACGAGCTGATGGCGCTGAAGAATCTCGGTCAGAAATACGCCTACGGCGATCGTGAAGTGATGCTGTACGCTTATGGCATCGGCATGGGTGCCGATCCCATGGACGAGAAGGAACTGGCGTTCGTCAATGAGGCCACCGCCACGCCGCGCGCGTTGAAGGTGGTCCCGACCTTTGCGTCGGTCGCGGCATGGGGAGCCGGACCCGGCGAGATGAATCTCAACCGCGTCATGGTGGTCGATGGCGAGCGCGACATCACCTTCCACCGGCCGCTGGCGGTAGCTGAGAATCTCGTCGTCGATTCCCGCGTGCTTGCGGTGTTCGACAAGGGCAAGGACAAGGGCGCGGTGATCCGGCACCAGACCGTGCTCAAAAACGAAAAGGGCGAGGAGCTGGCGACGCTGGTCGCTTCACGCTTTGCGCGCGGCGACGGCGGCTTCGGCGGCCCCTCCGAAGGCCAGCCCGAGCCGCACCAGGTGCCGACCCGTGCGCCCGACCAATCGATCGATATTTCGACGCGGCCGGACCAGGCCCTGATCTATCGCCTTTGCGGCGACCGCAACCCGCTGCACTCCGATCCCGAATTCGCCAAGCGAGCCGGTTTCCCGCGGCCAATCCTGCACGGCATGTGCACTTACGGCATCACCTGCCGCGGCATCCTGCAGACCTATGCGGACTACGATCCCTCAGCCTTCAAACAGCACGCCGCGCGGTTCTCCTCGCCGGTCTATCCCGGCGAAACCGTGACGCTTGATCTGTGGAAGGACGGCAACGTGATTTCATTCGAGGCCAGGGTGAAGGCGCGCAACGTCGCCGTCATCAAGAGCGGCAGGACGGTGCTGGGGTGAGGTTTCGTGCCCCGGATGCTGCGCAGCGCGTAAGCGGTACGCTGCTGATCCGGGGTCCATGAGTGGCTGGAGAAATAGGTCCCGGCTCTGCGGCGCAGGGTTAAGGACGCTGCACCGCGTCCGGGACACGATAGGTACGAGGGAGCAAACATCATGGGATTACTCGACGGCAAGGTGGCGCTGATCACCGGCGCGGGTGGCGGACTGGGTGAGGCCTATGCCAGGCTGTTCGCGCGCGAGGGCGCGGCGGTCGTGGTCAACGACCTCGGCGGACCCCGTGACGGCAGCGGTGCCGACGTCTCGATGGCGCAGAAGGTGGTCGACGCGATCAAAGCGGAGGGCGGCCGTGCGGTGGCCAACGGCGCCGACATTTCGACCATGGCGGGTGGCCAGTCGGTGTTCGACGACGCCATCAGGCATTTCGGCCGCGCCGATATTCTCGTCAACAATGCGGGCATTCTGCTCGACCAGACCTTTGCCAAGGCAACCGAAGCCGCCTGGGACAAGGTGTTGAAGGTGCATCTGAAGGGTACGTTCTGCTGCACGCAACCTGTATTCAGGTGGATGCGCGAGAATGGCGGCGGCGTCATTGTCAACACCTCCTCGACTTCGGGCTTGATCGGCAATTTCGGACAAAGCAATTACGGCGCCGCCAAGGGCGGCATCTGGGGCCTGTCGAATGTGCTGGCGATCGAAGGCCGGAAATACAACATCCGGGTCTGGACGCTGGCGCCGGGCGCGCTGACCCGCATGACGTCGGATTTGCCGCGTTATATCGAAAATCCGGGCATGGCGCTTGGACCGGACGGCATCGCGCCGGCCGTGCTATACATGGTCAGCGAATTGTCGGGCGATCAGACCGGCAAGGTGCTCGGCGTTTCCGGCCCGCGCGGCGTGCGCGAGATGCGGATGATGGAAAAGCCGGGCTGGAAACCGCCGCATACGGGATGGAAGGCCAGCGATGTGGTTGAACATGCCAGCGAGATCTTCTTCACCGAGGAGGAAATCAGGATGGGCGCGCGAAGATTTTAGAGTGAATGTCATTCCGCGATGGTCCGAAGGACCGGACCCGGAATTTCGAGATTCCGGGTTCGCGCCTTGCGCGCCCCGGAATGACCAAGGAGAGTAGAGGCATAAATGACAAAATTGACCCACAAGGCCACAGGCACCTTCGCGATTGCGCCGACGCCGTTCGATGACGACGGTCGCATCGACGAGAAATCCATTGACCGGCTGACCGACTTCTACGCCGAGGTCGGGTGCGATGGCGTCACCGTGCTCGGCATCATGGGCGAGGCGCCGAAGCTCGATGGCGCGGAAGCCGAGCAGGTGGCAAAACGCTTTGTGAAGCGCGCCGGAAACATGCAGATCATCGTCGGCGTCTCAGCGCCGGGATTTGCCGCCATGCGCTCGCTGGCGCGTGCCTCGATGGATGCCGGCGCCGCTGCGGTGATGATCGCGCCGCCGCCCAGCCTGCGAACCGACGACCAGATCGCTGGCTATTTCAAGCAGGCGGTGGAGGCGATCGGCAGCGACATTCCCTGGGTGTTGCAGGACTATCCGCTGACCTTGTCGGTGGTGTTCACGCCGGCGGTGATCCGCAAGATCGTGATGGATAACCCGTCCTGCGTGATGCTCAAGCACGAGGACTGGCCGGGACTGGAGAAGATTTCGGCGCTTCGCAGCTTCCAGAAGGACGGCTCGCTGCGGCCGCTGTCGATTTTGACCGGCAATGGCGGATTGTTTCTGGATTTCGAGATGGAGCGCGGCGCCGACGGCGCGATGACCGGCTACGCATTTCCTGAATTGCTGATCGACGTGGTGCGGTTGTCGAAGGAGGGCCGCCGCGATGTCGCGCACGACTTGTTCGACGCGCATCTGCCGCTGATCCGCTACGAGCAGCAACCGGGGATAGGACTGGCGGTGCGAAAATACGTGCTGCAGAAGCGCGGCGTGATTGCCTCCAGCGCGCAGCGCAAGCCGGGCTCGAGCATCACCGCGACCGCAAAGGCCGAGGTGGATTACCTGCTGTCGCGCGTCGCGCGGGTCGACAAACGGGCGAACCTGCAGCCGCAATCCAGCGCCGCGGGTTGATCGCGTGACCGCAGAAGCCGTGGTTCCGCCGCGCCCCGCCTCGACGATCCTGCTGCTGCGCGACAGCACCGAACGAGAGATCGAAGTCTTCATGATGGTGCGCCATTATGAGATCGATTTTAACTCCGGAGCGCTGGTATTTCCCGGCGGCAGCGTCGACAAGGGCGATCAGGAGATCATTGCCGATCCAGCGCTTTATTCCGGCGGTGAGGGGCTCGATGCCGGCGCTTTAAGTTTCCGGATCGCGGCGATCCGCGAGACGTTTGAGGAAAGCGGCATCCTGCTCGCGCGCGCCCGGGAATCGAAAGCCCTTGTCGATGCGAAGCGGGCCGCCGAGATCGAAGCGTCCAGCCGCGCCGCTTTGTCCGAGGGCAAGACCACCTTTCTCAAGGTGCTCACCGACAACGGCGTGCTGCTGGCGCTCGACGAACTGGTGCCCTATGCGCACTGGATCACGCCGGAGGGGATGCCGAAGCGGTTCGATACCTGGTTCTTTCTCGCCGCGGCTCCGCCCGCGCAGGTCGGCGCGCATGATGGCAGGGAATCCACCGATTCGATCTGGCTGTCGCCGCGCGAGGCGCTGGCGGGCGGCGAGAGCGGGCGGTTCAAACTGCCGTTTCCGACCACGCGCAACCTGATCAAGCTCGGCAAGCAGCCGAATGTGAAGTCGGCGCTCGACGACTCCAGGGGCAGGAGCATCGTCACCGTGATGCCGGTCATGACGAGGCTGAACGGCGGCCGGCAGCTGCGTATCCCGCCGGAGGCCGGCTACGACGGCGAGCTGTTCGAGGTCGGCGCGGTGTGAACCGCCTGTCAGCCGATGATGGCGGTGCCACCCTTGCCGCCCGCGGCAATTGCCGGCATCCTGCCGAACTCGGGAGGGGGCGTTTTTTGCGTCTTCCGCCAGCCCCGGTTGCCGGCCGCGCCGGCGCATCGGCAAGTTCCCCCGGGGGCGGATTCCGTCGTATAATTGCCGGTACTGCCCTGAGCCGGTCCCGATGCCTATGGCCTTCGCTGCAATCGTCCAACGGATACGCTCGTTCTCGCTTTCGATCGGTCAGCTGACCTTCGGCAGCTTCATGCTGCTGTTGGCGATGATCGTGATGACAAGCGTCGCCAGCGTCGTCTCCATCCGCCACATTGATGCGACGTTTGCCGAGTTGCAGCACCTTCAAAATCTGGGCGACGTGGCGGAGGAAATCGACCGCCGCACCAACGAACTGCGGCTCGCGGCGCGCGATTTCATGACCGATCCGGCGGCTCCTTCGAGTAAGGCCTGGGAGGCGGCTTCGTCATTGAGCGCATTGCTGAAGAAAACCCGGCTGGAGCTTGCCCCAGAGCAACAGGAGATGATCGACGGCGTCACGCAGCGGCTCGCCAACTACCGCGATGGAATGGAGCGCGTAACCGCATTGATCGCGCGTCGCGCGGACCTGATCGCAGCATTGCCGCCAGTCCGCGAACGGTTCGAGCAGGCGATCTCCGAAGTGCCTGATCGGGCCACGGCGAGAAGCCTGTTCCGGGCGCAAAACCGGGTTGCCGCAGCCTTGCTGGCGCACGATCCGGCCTCTGCCGAGCAGTCCGCGCAGAACATGCGGGCGCTTTCGATCGCCGATCCCGCGCTTCGATCGGCGACCGATGCTTATGCCGATGCGATCATTTCCATCTCGGGGACCGAAGGCCAGATTGCCCAGCTCGACAAGGAAGTGCTGGGCACCGAGGGACAAATGATCAGTCGCGTGACCGATTTGCTGCGCGACCTCGGGGCCAGGAGGGGGCGGGTGCTGGCCGGCGATTTCGCCAAAACGCTTGCCCACGACAAATGGCAAAGCATCGTCCTCGGGATCGCGGGCGTGCTGATCGGGCTTGCCGCCGCGCTGTTCGTGGTGCGCAGGACCGTCCGCCCGCTCAGGGCGATCGCCGGAGCCATCCGCGCGCTCGCAGCCGGCGAGAAGCAAACCTCGATTCCGGCGACCGGTGTGAAAAACGAGATCGGTGACATCGCCCGCGCCGCCGAGGTGTTTCGCCGCTCGCTTGTCGACGCCGATGCGGCGCGCGAGGCGGCCATCCACGCCTTGGCCGAGCAACGGCTCGCCGAGGAGAGCTACCGCAAGCTGTTCGAAGGCTCCGTCGACGGAATCTACGTGACGACGCCGGCCGGCGCGCTGCTCAACGCCAATCCGGCGCTGGCACGGATGATGGGATACTCTTCGCCGGAGGACCTCATCCGCGGCGTCGCCGATATCGCGCATACGGTCTACGTTCACCCCGAGGCGCGCGAGCAATACCAGGGGCTGATGCAACGCGACGGCATGGTGCGCGAGTTCGAGTATCAGGTGCGTCAGCGCGGAGGCGCTATCCTCTGGCTGTCAGATAGCGCCACGGCGGTGCGCGACGACAGCGGCGAGGTCATCCGCTACGAAGGGACGGTACGCGACATTACGGACCAGAGGCGCGCCGAGGAGGCGATTGCCGAGGGCCGGCGGCTGCTGCAACTGGTGATCGACACCGTTCCCGCTGTCATTAACGTCAAGGATAACCAGCTCCGCTATGTCCTGATGAATCGCTACATGGCCGGTATTTTCGGTGTCGAGCCCGCCGATGCGATCGGCCGTACAACCACCGATCTGATGTCGCGCTATGGCGCGCGAAAGACCGACGAAAACGACCGGCGCGTGCTGGCGGCGGGCAGGGAACTGGGATTCTACGAGGAAGAGTATCTCGATTCCTCCGGCAATCTGCGGCATTGGCTGGTGAACAAGCTGCCGTTGCTTGACGCCGACGGCGGGGTCGAGAGCATCGTCACCGTTGCGCTCGATATCGGCGAGCGCAAGCGCGGTGAACAGGAGATGCGCAAAGCGAAGGATGCCGCCGAAGCGGCGTTGCGCAATTTGCGGGAAACCCAGAACTCGCTGATCGAGGCGGAAAAGCTCGCAGCCCTTGGGCGCCTGGTGGCGGGTGTCGCTCACGAGGTCAACAATCCTGTCGGCATCAGCCTGACGGTGGCGTCGTCGCTGGAGCGCAAGACCGCCATGTTCGCCGCCGAAGTCGCGCGCGGCGATCTCAGGCGGTCGAGCCTCAATGATTTTCTCGAAGCCAGCCGCGACGCCTCTTCGCAACTGGTGGCCAATCTCAATCGCGCGGCCGAACTTATCGCCTCGTTCAAGCAGGTCGCGGCCGACCGAAATTACTCGGATCAGCGGACCTTCGACCTTGGCGATTTGACCGAGCAGGTAGTCATGAGCCTGCGGCCTGGCTTGCGAAAGCACCATTTGACGCTGACCGTCGACTGCCAGCCCAACCTCGCGATGAACTCTTATCCCGGGCCCTATGGACAGGTTCTCACCAACCTGTTCCTGAACGCGGTGGCGCATGCTTTTCCGGATGGCAGGCCGGGCTCGGTCGATATCAGGGTGCGGGAGTCCGGCAAGGACAATGTCGAAATCCTTTTTTCCGATGATGGTTGCGGCATGAGCCTCGATGTCCGCCGCCGCGCGTTCGACCCGTTCTTCACGACACGCCGCGACCAGGGTGGCACCGGACTCGGTCTGCACATCGTCTACAGTATCGTGACCAATCGTCTGGGCGGCCGGCTCGAGCTTGATTCCGAGCCGGGCCGCGGTACCCGAATTCAGATCATCCTGCCGCGCGTTGCGCCGCTGGAGCAGGCCGCGGAGTAGCGCCTCCGGTGTGGCGTCCACGCCGATTGGAAACGCCTAATCGCTCTCGGCGAGCTTGCGCAAGGTGGCCTTGAAGATCTGGCTGGCCTTGCCGACAAGCGCCGTGCCATTCATGGCGGCCGCGGTGTCGGTGAACGTGCCGGAGACGCCGATGCCGACCGGACTGGGCCCGCCGAACAGCGGATTGGCGTCGGGACTGGAGGTGTGGCGCTGGACCAGCACCTCGCCCTTGAAGGTGTCCCCCTTCACGGTATAGCTGCCCGTATAGAACAGATAGGCATCGCCGCCGAGGATCTTGCCGTCCCGGAACAGGACCACGCCGCTGCCCTTGCCGGAGCGCCCGTCCTCCAGGCTGACATGGATCGAGTACAGACCGTTCTTCATGATGTGGCCGATCAGGACGCCCGCCACCGCGGAGGCGGTCGCTTCTTATGCCAAAGCGGAGCATGCAGCGTCAACGCGTCAGGTTGACCGCTGCCGGCCTACGTGTACTTCTTGTCGCGCTCCAGCAGTTCGATCGAGATGCCCTGCGGCCCGCGAATGAAGCAGATGCGCACACCCGGCCGAATGGTGATCGGCTCTTTTGTGAACTCGACGCCCTTGGCCTTTATCTCGGCGGCCACCGCGTCGATATCCTTCACCGTCAGCCCAAAATGATCGAGCCCTTGATAGGGGGAAAGCGGCGGCGTGTTGACGCCGTCGCCTGCCGTGACCGGCGCGATGAACACCATGGCTCCGCCCAGCTTGACATCGATACGCCCGGGACCGCGGACGATCTCGCCGCCGAGAATGTCCTCAAGCCAGGCCGCCGTCGCCTCCGGATCTGGACTGCGGAGATGGACGTGGTCCCAGGTCACTACCGGCATCAAGGGTCTCCAATTGGCTGACTTGGCGTTGGCGGTCGCGACGATGGCCTGAAATGCGACGCGTTGATCACTCCGGTCAATTTTAGCGGTCGGGTTCGGCCGTGGCTATCCCTCTCTGACCTGCCGACGGGCCAGC
>JBAVEE010000560.1:0-8161 GCA_049587575.1 Bradyrhizobium sp. | reverse complement strand
TTCTGCCAGCCGGCGGCACCGACTTTCGCGTCGATGCCGCGATCGGCGACGATCTCGACATTGTGGTCGGCGAACAACAGATAGATCAACACGCCGTTGTTGTGGGCGGTGTCCCAGATCCGCAATTGCGAGAAGATGTCGAGCGCGCGCTCGCGCGCGGACTGGTTCTTGAACAGCGGCTTGCCGTCAAGCGCGCCTTCCACCACGAAGCGGACCTGGCCGGAATGCGTCTCCTCGCCCGCCTTGATCGCCCGCTCGATCGCGGCCAGCGCTTCCGGCGGAAAAATGCGCCGAACCCGCCAGCGGTGCTCGAGAAGATGCCTGGTGATGCGCTTGATGCCCATGTTTGCCAGCTCCAGCCTTACCAGCTTCCCGACGCGCCGCCGCCGCCGAAACTGCCGCCACCGCCGCTGAACCCGCCGCTGTCGCTCGAACCGCCTCCGGAAAACGAGCCGCCGCCGCCGACCCAGCCGCCCCTCCCGCCGGACGACATGATGGTCTCGCCGAACATCGTGAGCAGGAAGGCAACGGCGCCAAGAATGACCGACGCCGCCAGCGATCCCGCGACGAACCATGCCAGCGTCGCGACAACGCCGCCGGTGGCGACCGAACCGATCAATCTTCCCAGCACCGAACGCAGGATGGCGCCGATGACAATAAGGGCAAAAATCACGAAGGGATTGGTCGGATCGATATGGCTGAACATATCCGGACTTTGCCGCGGCGCTTGCGCCGCGGGCAGCGGCTCGCCGTCGATCACCGCGACAATCCGGGCGACACCTGCGGAAATCCCGCCGGCGAAATCCCCGCTCCTGAATTTCGGCACGATGATCTCGTTGATGATGCGGCTGGCGGTGACGTCGGTGAGGCTGCCCTCAAGGCCGTATCCGACCTCGATACGCAGCTTGTGGTCGTCTTTGGCGACGACAAGCAGGGCGCCGTCGTCGATCTTCCTGCGCCCGATCTTCCAGGCTTCGGCCACCCGGATCGAATATTGCTCGATCGTCTCGGGCGCCGTGGTCGGGACGATTAGCACCGCGACCTGGCTGCCTTTGCGCGCTTCGAGATCCTTCAGCGTTTGCGTCAGCGAGGATATGTCGCCGGCGGACAGCGTGCCGGTCTGATCGACCACCCGCCCCGACAACGGCGGCACCGCGACGTCGGCCAAGGCAGCGAAAGCCCAGCATACCAGCAGCGCAAGCAGGGATACCCGTGCAGCGATCATCGCAAGGCCAGTCTGTGGTTCGAAAAACTACTTCGCGGGTGCCGGTGCCGGATTGAAATCCACCTTCGGCGCGGTCGAGATTTCCTTTTCGTTGTCGACCGTGAAATTGGCCTTCTCCTTGTAACCGAACATCATCGCCGTCAGGTTGTTCGGGAAGGTGCGGATGCCGACATTGTAATCCTGCACCGCCTTGATGTAGCGATTGCGCGCCACCGTGATGCGGTTTTCGGTGCCCTCGAGCTGTGACATCAGGTCGCGAAACAGCGCGTCGGATTTGAGCTGCGGATAATTCTCGGTCACCACCAGGAGCCTCGACAGCGCGCTGGAGAGTTCGCCCTGGGCGGCCTGGAATTTCGCGAATGCACCGGGATCGTTGACGAGTTCCGGCGTCGCCTGGATGCTGCCGACCTTGGCGCGGGCGTTGGTTACCCCGAGCAGCACATCCTTTTCCTGCTGCGCAAAACCCTTCACCGAATTGACGAGGTTGGGCACCAGATCGGCGCGGCGCTGGTACTGGTTCAGGACCTCGGACCAGGCCGACTTGACCTGCTCGTCATTGGTCTGAATCGCGTTGTAGCCGCAATTGGTCAGGCTCAACGTCGCCAGCGCCGCCAGCACGGTCCATAGTCTGCGCATCGAGATCCCTCCGGTTATGCCTGGACCGAAGGGTATCAGAACGATGTGTCAGGGAACACCGTCATTCCGGGGCGATGCAAGGCATCGAACCCGGAATCTCGAGATTCCGGGTTCGCTCGCTCGCGCCCCGGAATGACGATGGTTGGTTCGGAGCTCGCGCCCTCAGACCCGCGCCGCCTTTGCCTGCTGAATCGCCTGCCAGACCTTGGCCGGCGACAACGGGGTGTTGAGCGACTTGATGCCAAGCTCGCTCAGCGCATCCATCACGCCATTGGCGATGCAGGGCGGACCGCCGATTGCGCCGGATTCGCCGCAGCCCTTGGCGCCGAGCGGATTGGTGCGGCAAGGCGCTGAATCATCCAGCGTGACCTCGATCGGTGGAATATCGTCGGCCCGCGGCAGGCAGTAATCCTGATAGCTCGCGGTCAACAACTGACCTTCCGTGTCGTAGGCCACACCCTCATACAGCGCCTGACCGATACCTTGCGCGACGCCGCCGTGAACCTGCCCCGTCACCAGCATCGGATTGATGGCGACGCCGACGTCATCGACCGTCGTGTAGCGCACGACGCGGCTGACGCCGGTCTGCGGATCGATCTCGACTTCACAGATATGCGTACCGTTCGGCCAGGTCGGGCCGTCGACCGCACCTTCACTGTCCACGCTGAGCCGCCCACCATTCTCCTTTTTCGCGATCTCGAACAGGCCGATCCGCTTGTCGGTGCCGACCACCGAGAGCACGCCGTCGCGGTATTCGATATCCTCCACCGAGGCTTCGAACATCTGCGAGGCCTTTTCGCGCGCCTTGGCGATCAGATCGCCGGCGGACACCACCGCCGCCGTGCCGCCGACGAACAGCGAACGCGAGCCGACGCTGCCGAATCCGATGGCGAGATCGGTGTCGCCCTGCACCACATCGATCTTGTCGATGGCAATGCCGAGCGATGCCGCCACCATCTGCGAGAAGGAGGTTTGCAGTCCCTGCCCCATCGCCTGGGTACCCGAATTCAGGATGACACGCCCTTCAGCGGTGGCATGCAGGCTGACCTTTTCGGTATGCACGGTCCCGCCGGTCCACTCGATATAGCTGGTGAGGCCGCGGCCATACAGCAGGCCCTTCTTCTTCGCCGCCTTCTTGCGCGCGGCAAAGCCGTCCCAGTCCGCAAGCTTGGAAGCGCGCTCCAGCATGTGCGCGAACGCGCCGGAGTCATAAACCTGACCGACGGCGTTGGTGTAGGGCATTTGCGCCGGCTTGACGTAGTTGACCTTGCGAATGGCGCGCGGGTCCATCCCGATCTGGCGGGCGGCGGCGTCCATCAGCCGCTCCACGATAAAAACTGCTTCCGGCCGGCCCGCACCGCGATAGGCGCCGACCGGCGCGGTATTGGTCATCACGGCCTTGGTCTCGTAATGCACCAGCGGCAGGTCGTAGACGCCGGTCTGCACGAACGGC
Organism: Bradyrhizobium sp.; assembly: GCA_049587575.1. GTDB lineage: Bacteria > Pseudomonadota > Alphaproteobacteria > Rhizobiales > Xanthobacteraceae > Bradyrhizobium. Next base: position 4,847 of record JBAVEE010000560.1, on the reverse strand, counting down.
CCGAGCACCAGGGGAATGAGGGCGCCGGTGCCGGACACATAGGCGCCGGTGCCGCCGACCGAGCGCACCCGATAGGCCTGCACGCGGCCCTTGGCATCGAGCGCGAACTCGGCGGTCGAGGTCAGGTCGCGGCCATGGGTACCGCCGAGGAATTCATCGCTGCGGTCGCCGCGCCAGCGCACCTTGCGGTTCAGCTTGACGGCAGCATAAGCCACCATGCCGTCTTCCGGATAGAGGCTGGTCTTCTGACCGAAGCCGCCGCCGATGTCGCCGACCAGCACCCGCACGCTTTCCTTCGGCCGCTTCAGCACGGCTTCGGCAAGAATGTCGCGGGTCGAGCCCGGCGTCTGCGACTGCACGTGCAGGATCAGCCGTCCGGTTTTCTTCTCGACCTCGGCGATGGTCGAGCGCGGCTCCATGGCGGAGGGCGCCAATCGCTGGCTGGCCAGATCGAGCGAAACCACGTGGGCGGCCTTGGCGAAAGCCGCTTCGACCGCGGCCGCATCGCCATAGCTCATCGCCGCCACGATGTTGTCAGGCGCCCCCGCCCACACCGCCGGCGCGCCCGGTTTGGTCGCGGCAACGGGATCGACGACCGACGGCAGCACCTCGTATTCGACCACGATGGCCTCGGCCGCGCTTTGCGCGGCGACGCGGGATTTCGCCACCACGGCCGCCACCGGCTCGCCGGCAAAGCGCACGATCTCGTGCGCCAGCAGCCGTCGCGGCGGCACCGTCATCGGCTTGCCGTCGGGGCGCGGGAAAACCAGCAGCGTCGGCAGCGTGCCGATGTCATCGGCGACCAGGTCGGCGCCGGTGTAAACCGCCTCGACATCGGTCATCGCGGCGGCGGCCTTGATGTCGACGGACACGATCCTGGCATGGGCATGCGGCGAACGCAGCACATGCAGCCACAGCGCGCCGTCTTCCGGCTTGTCGTCGATGAACTCGCCTTTCCCGGTGAGAAGCCGCTGGTCCTCAAGGCGCTTGACCGGCTGGCCCGCACCGAAACGCATATTGCCGGGAAAAATGTTCATGAACTGGTCCTTCGAGTCTCTTGTTGGATCGGTGTTGTTTTAGCGGATTTTGGGGTCGAAACAAATCGCGGCTATCGGTCATTCCGGGGCGCGCGCGGCGCGAACCCGGAATCTCGAAATTCCGGGTTCGCATCTTCGATGCGCCCCGGAATGACCGAGCCAAGAACGCGCCAGGCAATGACGGCGGAAATCACCCGATCTCCCGCAACACCGCCTCGACCGCCTTGCGCTCGTCGGCGGTCAGGGCGGCCTGTGGCGGGACGGGGTCGCCGACGTCGTATCCCCTGATCGCAAGCCCGGCCTTGATGCAGGCGGCGAGATTGTAGCGCGCGAAGGCTTCGTTGACGCGCCACAGTTTGCGTTGCAGCACCAGCGCCTCGTCCCAGCGCCCGGCCTTGCAGAGATCATAGAGTTCGACGCTCTGCCTGGGAATGATGCAGGCCGGTCCCGCCATCCACCCCACACCCCCGATCAGCATCACCGCGGCCGGGATATGCGCGGATGCCGAAAACACCCGGATCGCATCGCCGCAGCGGTTCATGATCGACAACAGCCGCCCGGTATTGGTCGAGGCGTCCTTGATATATTGAATGCGCGGATGGGCCGACAGCCGCGCGATACAATCGAGCGAGAGGTCGGAGCGCTGAAATTGCGGATTGGTATAGATCACGACGGGTATATCGACCGCATCCGCGATGGCCCGGAAATAAGATTCGACCTGCGCGTCCTGCAGCGGGAAATACGCCTCCAGGATCGCCAGGATGCCGTTGGCGCCGAGCTTTTGATAGGCTTTCGCCTGAGCCACCGCATCCGCCGTCGACGTCGAGGCGACACCCGCGACCACCGGCACGCGGCCTTTGGCGGCTTCGATCGTCGCCCGCACCACGGTCGCGCGCTGGGAGTTGTTCAGATAGGCGAACTCGCCGGTCGAACCGAGCGGCGTCAGCCCGTGCACGCCGGATTTGACGAGATCGTCGCAGAGCCGGCCGAGCACATCGCCACGGATTTTCCCGTCGGCGTCGAGCGGTGAGACCAGATAGGGAAAGACGCCGTGGAAATCAGGCATGATGCATGCCGATATAGCGTTTCTCCGCTCCCGGGTCTATCCGCCGGATCGGCCCGGCCGAACCGCTCCTGCCCAACCCGGCAATTTACTTTTGGCCGGCTTTACTCCGGCTAAGTCTTGTTCTTGCCGCTCGCGCCCTTTTCGCTGGCGCGGCGCAAGGCTTCGGCGAGCGCACCGCCGCCGGATGGCTGTTGCGGCTTGCGCGGCGCCGAGGATGTCATCGACGCGCGGGAATTGTCGCGCGGCATGCCTTGCGCCGGCCGTTCGCTCCGGCCACCGGGTTCGTCGTCGAGACGCAGCGTCAGCGCGATGCGCTTGCGGGCGACCTCGACCTCCAGCACCTTGACCTTGACGATGTCGCCCGACTTCACCACCTCGCGCGGATCCTTGATGAAGGTCTTCGACATCGCCGAGATGTGCACCAGCCCGTCCTGATGCACGCCGATATCGACGAAGGCGCCGAACGCCGCGACGTTGGTTACCGTGCCTTCGAGGATCATGCCGGGTTTGAGATCCTTCAGGGTCTCGACACCCTCCTTGAACACCGCGGCCTTGAAGGCCGGGCGCGGATCGCGGCCGGGCTTTTCCAGCTCGCGCAGAATGTCGGTCACCGTCGGCAAGCCAAACGTGTCGTCGACGAAGCTCTGCGGCCTGACCTGGCGCAGGATCTCGGCGTTGCCGATCAGCGCCTTGATGTCGCTTTTGGTCGCGGCGAGAATCTTGCGCACCACCGGATAGGCCTCCGGATGAACGCCGGAGGCATCGAGCGGATCCTCGCCGCCGGTGATGCGCAGGAAGCCGGCGCATTGCTCGAACGCCTTCGGCCCCAGCCGCGGCACCTGCTTCAGCGCCTTGCGCGACGTGAATGGACCGTTGGCGTCGCGGTGCTGGACGATGCTTTGCGCCAGTCCCGCGCCGATCCCCGATACCCGCGTCAGCAGCGGCGCGGAGGCGGTGTTGGCATCGACTCCGACCGCATTGACGCAATCCTCCACCACCGCATCGAGCGAGCGCGCCAGCTTGCTCTCGCCGAGGTCATGCTGATATTGCCCGACGCCGATGGCCTTCGGATCGATCTTGACCAGCTCGGCCAGCGGGTCCTGCAGCCGCCGGGCAATCGACACGGCACCGCGCAACGTGACGTCGAGTTCCGGCAATTCCTCGGACGCAAAGGCGGACGCCGAATAGACCGAGGCGCCGGCTTCCGACACCACGACCTTCGACATTTTCAGGTCCGGCAGCAGCTTGACCAGATCCGTGGCGAGCTTGTCGGTTTCGCGCGACGCCGTGCCGTTGCCGATCGCAATCAGATCGACGCGATGCTGCACGGCGAGCTTGCCCAGGGTAGCCAGCGCTTCGTCCCAGCGCCGCGCCGGCTCGTGCGGATAGATCGTGCTGGTAGCCACCACCTTGCCGGTGGCGTCGACGATGGCGACCTTGACGCCGGAGCGGAAACCGGGATCGAGGCCCATGGTGACGCGCGCGCCGGCCGGCGCCGCCAGCAGGAGGTCGCGCAAATTCGACGCGAACACGCGCACGGCTTCCTGCTCGGCCTCAGTCCACAGCCGCATCCGCAAGTCGATGTTGAGATGGACCTGGATCTTGGTGCGCCACGCCCACCGCGCGGTCTCCACCAGCCATTTGTCGCCGGGGCGGCCCTGATCGGAAATGGCGAAGCAGTGCATGATCTTCAATTCATACGAGCTGGTCGCGGCCGGCGTAGCACTGACCGGCTCGGGCAGCATCTGCAGGTCGAGGATTCCTTCTTTCTCGCCGCGGAACATCGCCAGGATGCGGTGCGACGGCAGCCTGCCGAGCGGTTCGCTGAAATCGAAATAGTCCTTGAACTTCTCGCCTTCGGTTTTCTTGCCGGTGCGCACCGACGAGGCCATCAGCCCGTTCGACCACATCTGCTCGCGCAAGCTCCCGATCAGGTCGGCGTTCTCGGCGAAGCGCTCGACCAGAATCGCGCGCGCCCCGTCGAGCGCGGCCGCGGCATCCACCACCTGCTTGTCGGGATTGATGAACGGTGCTGCCACGGCTTGCGGATCGTTCTCCGGCTGTGCCAGCAGCAGGTCCGCCAGCGGCTCCAGGCCCGCCTCCTTGGCGATCTCGGCCTTGGTGCGCCGCTTCGGCCTGAACGGAAGATAGATGTCTTCCAGACGCCCCTTGCTGTCGGCCGCCAGGATGGCCGCTTCGAGCGCGGCATCCAGCTTGCCCTGCTCGCGGACGGAATCGAGGATCGCAAGACGGCGTTCTTCCAGCTCGCGCAGATAGTTCAGACGCTCCTCCAACGTGCGCAATTGCGCATCGTCGAGCGCGCCGGTAATTTCCTTGCGGTATCGCGCAACGAACGGAACCGTGGCGCCGCCGTCGAGCAGCGCCACCGTCGCCTCGACCTGTTGTTCGCGAACGCCGAGTTCTTTCGCAATCTGCCGATTGATGTTCGCCACGCGCGATCTTTCTGAGGCCGTCGCGGCCGGTGAATCGCCAGCCGCGGGAGGACGCTTATGGACCATCGCCGACCGCTACATCAACCCGCCGCGGGAAACAAATTGATCTGTGGATGGGCGGTTCATATTCGAGGCGAAAGCAGTTTTGCAAAGACCGGCGCGCAGACATCATGCGACGGGATTAAGGTCGATCGGCGGCGTCTCCCGCGCGGCAATCCGGGGAAGCCGGACCCGGACACGGGTCCATCCGGAGACCCAATATGACACGGCAACAGCGCCCTGCATCAACGC
>JBAVEE010000559.1:0-2613 GCA_049587575.1 Bradyrhizobium sp. | reverse complement strand
GGCCGCACCGCCGCGCGGCGTCGCGGCCGGGCCCGCGGCTTATTTGTGGTCATGAGCATGCGAATGACCATGGTCATGGTCACAATGCTCGTCATGGCGATGGCCGTGATCATGATGACCGCCATGGGCATGCGACGCATGATCATGCCCGGCATGCTCGTGCGCGCCGCTTGCCGGCGCAGGCGCATGGCCGCCTCCGGCATAGGCGCCCCCCTCGGGGTCGAACGGCGCCTCGATCTCGATGATCCGCGCCCCCAGCCCCTTCACCATTGCCTCGATGACGTGATCGCGCCGGATGCGCAGGCCCCTTGCCGTGATCTGCGTCGGCAGATGGCGGTTGCCGAGATGCCAGGCGACACGGACCAGATGCTCCGGGTCCCTGCAGCGGATTTCAACGAGCGGCTCCGGCGCCGCCACGACCTCGATCAGCCTGCCATCGTCCAGCACCAGCGCGTCGCCGCCCCGCAGCGCGACCGCGTTTTCCAGATCGAGCAGAAACGCAAGTCCGCGCGTGCCCATCATCGCCATCCGCCGCCGGTGGCGATCGTCGAAATCGAGCACGACGGTATCGGCCGGCGGCTCGCTCCAGCGATGAGCCCCGCGAACCTCGGTGGCACGGATCATGGCTGCGATTCCGGCTTGCGAGAGATGGCAACGAGATCAATCATGGATGGGGCACCCGGTTGTTTTATCACTAGCGGACGTCGACTTTGGCCGGCGTGATGATTTCGATTTTTGCCGGCGCGGACATGCAGTTCACGGCGATCCGGCCGAACGCTTTCATGTGTTCGGCAGTCCGATGTGGAACCAGCGCCTCGGCATTCTCCCATTGCTCGACGAATACCATCTTGGTGAGATCGGTGACGCTCTCATGCAGGTCATAAGCAATATTGCCGGGCTCCTTGCGGGTCTGCTTGATGCAGGCGGTGGCGCCGGCGATGAATTCGGCGCGCGTTTCAGGCTTCACGGTCAGCGTGGCGACGACATAAATCACGAAATCCTCCCGGTCTTTGTTGCGGCTTGAAATGCCGGGAGCAGCTTAGAACATGAAATAGCGCTGCGCCATCGGCAGCACTTCGGCGGGCGCGCAGGTGAGCAATTCCCCGTCGGCGCGCACCTCGTAGGTTTCCGGATCGACCTCGATTTTCGGCGTGGCGCCGTTGTGGATCATGCTCTTCTTGGAGATGCCGCCGCGGGTATTCTGGACCGCGTAGAGCTTTTTGCCGATTCCGAGCTTGCGTGCCAGTCCCGATGAAACCGCCGCTTTCGAGGAGAACACCACCGATGACGCCGTCAGCGATTTGCCGAACGCCGCGAACATCGGCTGGTAGTGCACCGGCTGCGGGGTGGGGATCGAGGCGTTGGGGTCGCCCATCGGAGCCGCGACGATCGAGCCGCCCTTGATGATGCATTCAGGCTTGACGCCGAAGAATGCCGGCGACCACAGCACGAGGTCGGCGAGCTTGCCCTTTTCCACCGAGCCGATCAGCTTCGAGACGCCGTGCGCGATCGCGGGATTGATGGTGTATTTCGCGATGTAGCGCTTGACGCGGAAATTGTCGTTGTTGCCCTTGTCTTCCGGCAGCGAACCGCGCTGCTTCTTCATCTTGTCGGCGGTCTGCCAGGTCCGGATGATGACTTCGCCGAGCCGGCCCATGGCTTGCGAATCCGAGGACATCATCGAGAGCGCGCCGAGATCGTGCAGGATGTCTTCCGCCGCGATCGTCTCCTTGCGGATCCGGCTTTCGGCGAACGCCAGATCCTCGGCGATCGAGGGATCGAGGTGGTGGCACACCATCAGCATGTCGAGATGCTCGTCGATGGTGTTGCGGGTGAACGGCCGGGTCGGATTGGTCGAGGAGGGCAGCACGTTCTTCAGGCCGGCAATCTTGATGATGTCCGGCGCGTGGCCGCCGCCGGCGCCTTCGGTGTGGAAGGCGTGGATGGTGCGGCCCTTGAACGCCTTCACCGTGTCCTCGACGAAGCCCGACTCGTTCAGCGTATCGGAGTGGATCATCACCTGGACGTCGTAGTCGTCGGCGACGGCAAGGCAGTTGTCGATCGCGGCCGGCGTGGTGCCCCAATCCTCGTGCAGCTTGAGCGCGCAGGCGCCGGCCTTGATCATCTCCACCAGCGCCGCCGGCCGCGACGCGTTGCCCTTGCCGGAAAGGCCGAGATTGACCGGAAAGGCGTCGAACGACTGGATCATCCGCGCGATGTGCCAGGGGCCGGGCGTGCAGGTCGTCGCATAGGTGCCGTGCGAAGGCCCGGTGCCGCCGCCCAGCATCGAGGTGACGCCGGACATCAACGCATGTTCGATCTGTTGCGGGCAGATGAAATGGATGTGGCTGTCGAACCCGCCGGCGGTGAGGATCTTGCCTTCGCCCGCGATGATGTCGGTGCCGGGCCCGATCACGATGGTGACGCCGGGCTGGATATCGGGATTGCCAGCCTTGCCGATGGCGCTGATATGGCCTTCCTTGATGGCGACGTCGGCCTTCACGATGCCCCAATGGTCGACGATCAGCGCATTGGTGATGACGGTATCGGCCGCGCCCTGCCTGTTGGTGACCTGGGACTGCCCCATGCCGTCACGGATCACCTTGCCGCCGC
>JBAVEE010000558.1:0-4236 GCA_049587575.1 Bradyrhizobium sp. | reverse complement strand
CCGCAACCCGGGCCGAAATTCGACTACAAGCTCGAATGGTTCAAACGGCTCCGATCGCATGCCGCGAAATTCATCAAACAGGATATTCCGGTGGTGCTGGCGGGCGACTACAATGTCGCACCGACCGCCTCCGATATTTATCCGACCAAGTCATGGGACAAGGACGCGCTAATCCAGCCGAAAAGCCGCGCCGCGTTCAAGTCGCTGGTGGCGCAAGGCTGGACCGATGCGATCCGCCACCTTCATCCGGCCAGGCCGATGTTCACGTTCTGGGATTACAAGCGCAACCGCTGGCCGCGCGACGCCGGCCTGCGCCTCGATCATCTGCTCGTCAGCCCGATGCTCGCACCGCGGCTGAAGAAGGCCGGCGTCGACCGCATGGTGCGCGGCGAGAAAGGCGCCAGCGACCACGCGCCGGTCTGGATCGTGCTGCAGTAGCGTAAGGATGGCCGGTCATTCCGGGATGGAAGATTGATGGCCGGCCGGATCAAGCGCAAGCATGGCAAGCACGTTCCGGATGGAAGGTCAGCCTTGTTGGCCTTTTCAAAATTCTGTCCGGTACCGACTCTCGCCGCAAAATGCGCGACCTGAAGCTTTCTCGTTCGAATCGGGACCGAGCCGCTTAGGCAATAGTTAGGGAAGTTTCGCTACCGTAGATTATTACTGGTTTTATTTGAAACTAAGCGGCCACTGCATCATTTTCGAATGGCCTCTGAAATGCTCGTTCATTTCGTCACTGACGAACCTGGTAAGATTCCGGCCATCCGCGCGATGCTGGAGCCTCGCTACGAGGTGGCTCCCCAGCTCCTGGGGCGTGACGGAATGCAAGTCACCTCAAATGGCGTGCTGATGGTTGACGTCGACCTGCGGCAAGCGGTTCGCGTCGAACAGATCAAGCTTGTTTTACGCGGGCTGCGCCGCATCACCGAGAAGCTGTTCGTCGTCCAGAACCACCTTCGACACATGGTCGCGCAGGCCTACGCGCTGGGGGCGACCGGGGTGGTCCGCAGTTCCAGGGAAATCGTATTCAAGCTTGCAGAAATAGAGGTCGCGCAGAAAGAGGCAAAAGCCGATTCTGCCATTGCCTCACCCGACGTCGCCGTTGTCGCTGCGGCCTTCGAGTCGATGTTCGCGGCGATTCGAAACGGCAAATCTTTAAACCTTTCAGATGCCGAAAACGCCACATCGCAGATCATCGGCGGCATCGCACAAAATGGACTCAGTGCGTGGCTGGGCGACGTTCGCCGGTATCACGAAGGAACGTTCCAGCATTGCCTGCTGGTAACAGGCGTGGCGGTCGGCTTCGCTTTGGATCTCGGCTTCACCCCTCCCGACTTAAAGCGGCTCGGAATGGCGGCAACCCTGCATGACATCGGCAAGGCCAGAATTCCCTTGTCCATACTCGACAAGCCCGGACGCCTCGATCCGGTTGAAGAGGAAATCATGAAACGCCACCCGGCCATCGGTCATGAATTGCTGAAGGATCTCCAGGGCAACAGCCCGGAAGTTCTCGAGGGGGTGAGGCACCACCACGAATACCTCGACGGCTCGGGCTATCCCGATGCGCTGGCGGCGCCGAAGATTTCGGATCTGGTGAGACTGCTGACCATCTCCGACATCTTCGCAGCACTTATTGAGCAGAGACCGTACAGACAGCCAATGCCACGTGCAAAGGCTTACGAGATTCTGTGCGGGATGGACGGAAAGCTGGAAGGTTCGCTTGTCAAGGCTTTCCGGAAGGTAGCGCTTGTGGCGTGAGGCCAGCGGATATTTTTTAGGTTTCATCCGGAGATCTTTAAATCCGGCTCGTTGATTTTGGGGCTTTGTTATGGCTACGGCAGTATCGACGCCTTTGATCGCGGAACTGGATGACGTCATCAAGATTGGGGGGCCCACGCGACCGGCGCAAATTCTCAGAAAGGTGACAGGCCTGTTCCGGGCCGATGCCGATCGCCTTGATGAAGCTCAGACAAGTGTCTTCGATGAGGTTTTCGTTCGGCTGATGGGCCACGTCGATGCACAAGTGTTGGCCCAGTTCAGCGCCATTCTGTCCGAAATCGACATGGCTCCGCACGAGACGGTCCGCCAACTCGCGTTTCACGATGATGCCTCGGTTGCCGCGCCGGTGCTGACAAGGTCCAACCGTCTGTCCGAACGGCATCTCATCGAAATCGCCAAGACGCTAAGCCAGCAGCATTTACTGGCCATTTCGGCGAGACCAGCCCTCAACGAGGCATTGACCGATGCGCTAATAAGGCGTGGTGACGTCAACGTATCCAACGCGCTCGCGCGGAATAGCGGGGCGCGCTTCTCCGAATGTGGTTACGCGACGCTTGTCGGGAGGGCAGAGCGTGACGAAAGCCTGACAGTAAGGCTCGGCCTTCGTTTGGACATTCCCGCGAGGATCTTGCGAGAGCTTCTTGCGATGGCCACCGACGCAGTCCGGGCGCGATTTTTAACGGCGACGCGGCCCGTGACGCGCGAGGAATCCCAAACACCGATTGTACTCAGCCTCGTTCCGCCAGCGCCGACCGACTATACACAAGCCATCAGCGAAGTGGTTACGCTCAATCGCGCCGGCAAGCTGAGTGACTCGGTCGTGAACCGGTTCGCGGTGAAGGAAAGATACACCAACGTGGTGGCCGCGCTTTCATTCATGGCGGAAGTAAAGATCGAGGTCGTTGAATCCCTGATGAAGAGCGACCGGCTGTATGGCCTGATCGTGGCATGCAAAGCCTCCAGGCTGAGCTGGTCGACCACGACCATGATCATCCGCAATCGGCCGGAATGCCCGCCGGTAACCGAGCAGGAACTCGAACAAGGTCTGGAGGTGTTCGATGCCCTGCTGCTGTCCGTGGCGCAATGGACCATTCGATACGGTTCGGCAGCAATCGCTGCCGAGAAGTCTCGCGCCGCTACCGCGGTCGCCTGACTTGGTCCGAGCCAGGCCGTCGAGCGACGCATCGCGGCATTCCTCCTTGCGCTGGCGCTGTCGGCATCGCCGACTCAGGCAACAAATCGAAATGGCCCGTGCAGGCGTGCATTGAGGTCAACGAAACACCGATTGATGCGACAATGAGACGTGGTGCGTCGACGCGATGCCCCTGACTTTATCGTCACCAGTGCCATTTACTTCCGCCTCGCGCATCCCCACATAGGGTGGATGGCGAACTGGCAAAAAAGCTTTACGCGAGAACCTTCGAAGACGAAGGCCGAGTTGCGGCAGATGCTGACCGAGGCCGTCCGCAACACGCCGTCCGGCGCGGACCGTGGACCTGAGCGCCTGCCGAAGGCCAAAGAACTCGCCCCTGGCGCGGCCAGCGCCGATTAAATCGGTTTCGCCGCCGGCCACCTGCCCGTTTATCCCGCGGCCACCGAGACACGACCGGTTTCGTTCGCGACCAGCGCGAGAGCCTACGAAGGAAAAGTGTATGCGGAAACTTCCAGAGCCCACCGAACAAGAGATCAACGAGGGAGCCCAAACGGTATCTTTTCAGATTGCGAATGGGAACGCGCGGCAGGGCTGCGTTCTGCAAACCAAATTCCCGACCAAGCTGCAGGCGCAGAAATATCTTATGACGAATTGGCCGGTCATCGAGAGGATGGCTCGCAACGCCCTTGCGGCGGGAACCTTTGAAGACGGTCAGATCAAACTGGTGATGATCTGATCGGCTGATGCGGACATCCTGTCAGACGCCGCGGCGTGGCCAGGCGAAATCCAATATGCTTACAGGGGGGCCGCGTCGGGAACAGAGCGAACGGCTACGGCCCGGTGTCACGACTCGTGAGGTGGGCGCCGACCTGCACCCGCAGCGGCAAAAAAGCGTCAGCTTGTCCGTGAAGCTCGCCAGACCTCTTCGAGGTCCGTCCAGCGCTCCGGCAGCCCTTCGGTCAATTTGGCGGTTCCTCCGCAGACCGGCAGGTGAACAACCAGACTCGCCCAATCCGCCAGCCCCTCGCGCGGCGTCAGATTGCGCAACAGGATTTCGTCCCGCGTGCGCTCGACTTCCTTGAATTCATAGCGATAGGTCACGGAATCCGGCGCGTATTCACGCCAAACGGCGCCCTCCTTCTTGAAGTCGCTCTGCGTGCCGCGATAGACATTTGCATAGGTGAAGCAGTCAGGGAGGTTAAGCGTTTTCAGTACCACTGGAACGGCGTTGCTCGCTGCGCCGATCAGCGTGAAGATCGTGGTCAGCACACCGACCAGCAGGGCCAACAGGCTCGGTTTTACCC
>JBAVEE010000557.1:0-4699 GCA_049587575.1 Bradyrhizobium sp. | reverse complement strand
TGTTTGGTGATGATTTCACCGAGCCTTGAGTTATCGGCGATGAATTCCTGGATGAATTCATGCACGCCGTGCTGGAAGATATCATCCATATGGCTGTGTTCCAGGCGGTTGCGGACGCCGCGGGCGTGGCGCTGGGCCGCGCCCTGGCGTCCATAGGCGACGCCGATCTGGTCGAGGTTGCGCACCAGATTGCCATAGCAGCTCGCGAGCGAGCGCGGCAGCGAATCGTTGAGGATCAGGAGATCGGCGATCAGCCACGGTTTCAGGGTCTCGCGATAGACCCAGTGGTAAGCGGTCAGCGCCGACACCGAGCGCAGGATCGAGGTCCATTGATAATAGTCGAGCGGGCCGCCGACATGTTCCTTCTCGGGCAGCAGTACGTGGTACTTCACGTCGAGGATACGGGCGGTGTTGTCGGCCCGCTCCAGATGCAGGCCGAGCCGCGAGAACCAGTAGGCGTCGTTGCGCAGCATGGTCCGGTAGGCCGAACCGTCGAACCGTAGCGAGGTTTCCTGCACGAAGCGCAGGAACCTGGTCAGGTCTTCGCGGGTCTTGGCGCCCTTGCCCCAGACTTCCTGAAGGTCGATCCAGGCCGAGTTGATGGTGTCCCACATCTCGCTGGTCAGCGCGGTCCGCACCGAGCGGGAATTGAGCCTCGCGTTTTCGATGCAGTTCCTGATCGAGGACGGATTGGACGGCGAGAACGACAAATAGTCGACGACGCTCTGCTCGTCGGCTTCCTTGTGGATATCGTAGAAACTGGCGCTGACGCCCGCGGTCAGCAGCGCCGAATCCCACTCGTTGGTCTTGCCCACATAAGCGTTCGGCAGCGCGGTGACGCGCAGCGTCGCATCGATGGTGCGCGCCAGATATTCCGCGCGTTCGACGTAGCGGGCGAGCCAATAGAGGTTTTCAGCGGTGCGCGACAGCATGCGAAGTCAGCTCGTTTTGCCCCCTTGCGGGGGAGGGCATAGGCCGCCTCCGGCGGCCGTCGTTTCAAGGAACGCCGAAGCGAAGCTTCGGCGTCGGAGGAGGGTGAGCCGCCGAAACGGTCTTGGTGGCAACGTGTTATTCATCCAGTATCCAGGTGTCCTTGGTGCCGCCGCCCTGGCTCGAATTCACCACCAGCGAGCCTTCCTTCAGCGCCACGCGCGTCAAGCCGCCAGGCACGACTGTGACGTGGTTGCTTCCCGTCAGCACGAAGGGTCGCAGATCGACATGGCGCGGCGCGAGGCCGGAGGCGGTGCAGGTCGGGCAGGTCGACAGCGCCAGCGTCGGCTGGGCGATGAACCCTTCCGGCTCGCGCTTCAACTTGTCGCGAAACGCCTCGATCGTCGCCTTGGTCGCGGCAGGTCCGATCAGCATGCCGTAGCCGCCGGAGCCATGCACCTCCTTGACCACCAGCTCGTTCAGATTATCGAGCACGTAGGCGAGGTCCTTCGGCTCGCGGCAGCGCCAGGTCGGCACGTTCTTCAGGATCGGCTCTTCGCCGAGATAGAATTTCACGATCTCGGGCATGTAGGAATAGATCGCCTTGTCGTCGGCGATGCCAGTCCCGACCGCGTTGGCGAGCGTGATGTTGCCGGCGGCATAGGCCGACATCAGCCCGGGCACGCCGAGCGCCGAATCCGGACGGAAAGTGAGGGGATCGAGGAAGTCGTCGTCGACGCGGCGGTAGATGACGTCGACGCGCTTGAGGCCCTCGGTGGTGCGCATGAATACCTCATCGTCCTTGACGATGAGATCGCGGCCCTCGACCAGTTCGACGCCGAGCTTGTCGGCCAGGAATGAATGCTCGTAATAGGCGGAGTTGTAGACGCCGGGGGTCATCAGCGCCACCGTCGGCTCGGCCGCGGCGGACAGCGGCGCCACCGATCGCAGCGCCGACAGCAATTCGTCCGGGTACCTTTCCACCGGCGCGACGCGATGGCGGGCGAACAGGTCCGGAAACAGCCGCATCATGATTTCGCGGTTTTCCAGCATGTAGGACACGCCGGAAGGCGTGCGCGCATTGTCCTCCAGCACAATGAAGTTTTCCGCATCGACCCGGATGATGTCGATACCGGCGATGTGGACGTAGACGTCGTGCGGCACGTCCTGGCCGTTCATTTCCGGGCGGAACACCGGGTTCTGGAAGATCAGGTCGTCGGGAATGATATCGGCGCGCAGGATGTCGCGGCCGTGATAGATGTCGCGCAGGAACATGTTGAGCGCGCGCACCCGCTGCTTGAGGCCGTTTTCGAGGGTGGTCCACTCCTTGGCGGACACGATCCGGGGGATCACGTCGAACGGGATCAGCCGCTCCTGGGCTTCGGAATCGCCATACACCGCAAAGGTGATGCCGATCCGGCGAAACAGCAGTTCGGCTTCCTGCCGGCGAAATTCCAGCGTGTCCGGCGGCGTCTCCTTGAGCCAGCGGGAGAGTTCCTGGTAGGCCGGGCGGAGGTCGCCGCCGAAGCCGTTCATCTCATCGAACGCAACTGCCATAAATCCCGACTGCCCCTCGAAGCCATACGACACAGTGCATGACTAAACGGGATGGTAGCAAGGCTCGGGCCAGCGCGATATGCATGGGCTGGGAGCATTTGCCGGGAATGACCGCGATGTTGCCCGAAAAAACGGCTGACGGCTGCTTATTTCGGAAGCAGAAGCGGCCGAACGTCAATGTGTTGGCCGGGCGGGGGGTGCGAAGCCGCCTGTTCCGGCCGGGGGTCATCTGCCGCTTGCGGCGCGAGGAGAGGTCATGAGTGAAATCGTCACGGCGGGAATCCTGGTGATCGGCGACGAGATCCTGTCCGGGCGGACCAAGGACAAGAACATCGGCTTCATCGCCGAATACCTCACCAACATCGGCATCGACCTCAAGGAGGTCCGCGTCGTCGCCGACGAAGAGGCCGAAATCATCGCGGCGCTGGACGCGCTGCGCCATCGCTATACCTACGTCTTCACCACCGGCGGCATCGGGCCGACCCATGATGACATTACCGCCGACAGCATCGCCAAAGCGTTCGGTGTCGGCATCGGCTATCATCCCGAGGTGGTCGCCCGCTTCAGGGAGCGCTGGAGCGCGCAGGACCTCAACGAGGCGCGCTTGAGGATGGCGCGAATTCCCGACGGCGCCGAACTGATCCAGAGCGCGACCATCCTCGCGCCCGGCTTCAAGATCGGCAATGTCATCGTGATGGCGGGGGTTCCCTCGATCATGCAGGCGATGATGGATATCGTGGCGCCGAAGCTCAAATCCGGCGTCCGGATGTTGTCCGATACCGTGCGCGCCAATGCGCGGGAGGGCGACATCGGCGGCCCGTTGCGCGAGATCGCCCGCGCCCACCCCGACACCGTCATCGGCAGCTATCCCTTCACCGACGAGGACAAGAAGCCGAACACCAATCTGGTGGTCCGCTCACGCGATCCGGAAAAACTCGCCGCCGCGATGGAAGCGGTCAAGGAGATGCTGGCGGGATTGAATGTCGTCCGCTAGGGAAGCGGACGCTCAAGACAAATCGAGAGTTGGGGAATGATGATGGCGGAGCATCCGGAGCTGAGTGCGCAGGAGCGGGCGGGCAGGGCCTTTCCGGTCTCATGGGACCAGTTTCACCGCGATTGCCGGGCACTGACCTGGCGGCTCAACGAGGTCGGGCCGTTTCGCGCGGTCATCGCCATCACCCGCGGCGGGCTGGTGCCGGCCGCCATCGTCGCGCGCGAACTCGGCGTGCGCGTCATCGATACCGTGTGCATTGCGAGCTACGATCATACCAAGCAGGGCGACCTGAAGGTGCTGAAAAGCGTATCGACCGATACCGCGAACCTGGGCGATGGGACCGGCAAGGGACTGCTGATCGTCGATGATCTCGTCGATACCGGCAAGACCGCGCGGCTGGTGCGCGACATGTTGCCGGATGCGCATTTCGCAACCGTCTACGCCAAGCCGAAGGGCCGGCCGCTGGTCGACACCTTCATCACCGAGGTATCGCAGGACACCTGGATTTTCTTTCCCTGGGATACCGCGCTGTCGTTCCAGCCGCCGATCCGCGACGGCGCGGCGTGACCCTCTGGCCTCGCCCCGCTTGCGGGGAGAGGCCGCCGCGCTCTATGCGCGGCGGGTGAGGGGGACTCTCCGCGAGTTCGAATCTGCGGTGAGTCCCCCTCACCCCAACCCTCTCCCCGCAAGCGGGGCGAGGGAGTATTGGTTTTGCCATGCCCCTGCAAAACCGCGTCACGCCGCAAGGCGACATCATCGCCACGGCGCATCGCGGGATGTTCACCGGCAACCGCGGCATCATTCACGATCCCGCAACCAGGACCCTGCTGCGGCGGCGCTGGGCGAGCCACGCCTGGCTCACCTGCCTCTGCGAATTCAGGGGCCGGCGACGCGAGGTGATGGGCGGCCGCAGCTGGACCGAACTGTTCTTCCTCGACGAAGCCACCGCGTTCGCGGCAGGACACCGTCCCTGCTTCTTCTGCCGCCGCGATGACGCCAACCGGTTTCGCGCGGCGTGGGAAGCGGGCAACGGCGTCTCGAATGCTCGCGCCGGTGATATCGACAGCGTGCTGCACCGCGAGCGGCTTGAAGGAGCGCGGAAGCGGCTGCACGCGCTGCCGATGCGGCTTTCGGACTTGCCTGACGGCGCGATGGTGCAGGCCGGCGAGGCCAGCTTCCTGATCGCGCGGGGCAGGGCGCTGATGTGGTCGCCGGCCG
>JBAVEE010000556.1:0-3814 GCA_049587575.1 Bradyrhizobium sp. | reverse complement strand
ACGCCGCGTAAAAACCCCGGCCGCATGCCGCCCGGGCCGAGGAAGAAACCCGGCAAACCCCAGACTCCCCGCTTCTTCATTACACGCAGCGTCAAGGACTGGATCATCCAAACCATCCTGGCGTGGTCGCGTCCCTCCATCAAATGGGAAGAAGTCCGGGAAGCCGCCAAGAAGGAATATCCGGATGGTGAATTCAACCGGCAGACCCTGTATGGTTTCAAAAACGTCCGCGAAGCCTTTAACGAAACCAAGATCAGGCTGGCCCGGGAAAGGACGAACGCCGGAAAGCTGGAGCAGCCGGGGCTCAGAAACCGGCCACTGACTCGGACGAGTTCGTTCAAGCCCGGGTTCAGTTTCTCGAAGGCCGGGTTACGGAACTCGAAGCTGATAATGCCCGGCTAAGGAATCAATTCGTTCGATGGCAACGGAACGCTTTCGCAGCAGGAATGACCATCGAGCAGCTCGATAGGCCGTTACGTCCGATTGACCGAGGTCGAGTCGACAGGTGAAATGCAGTCAGCTACGGTTAGAAAACCAGAGAATCTACATCCACCCCAATTGGTTATCTTGAGTGACATTTTTGGGTGACGTTCTAAACAGTATTCTAGCTATCTGACAAAGCCGATTTTCCGCACACGGGTTCCATTCACGACCTATACTCATCACTGGCGTCATTCCGGCGCGGCATACGCGGCCCCCCGGAATGGCGCTTCTCCGTCGAAGCCTTGTTTGTCGCCATCCGCGGTGTTGACTGTGAGTTCACTCCCCAGCTTCACGCATACCGTGACCGAGCGCTTTTTGCGCTACGTGGCGATCGACACCCAGTCGGACCCGGCCTCCCCGACCTGCCCCTCCACTGAAAAGCAGAAGGATCTGGGCCGCCTGCTGGCGCGCGAGCTGCAGGCGATCGGGCTCGCCGACGCCGATCTCGGCCGGCACGGCTATGTCTACGCGACGATCCCGACCAATACCGCCAAACGCGTGCCGGTGATCTGCTTCTGCTCGCATATGGACACCTCGCCCGACTGCACCGGCAAGAACGTCAGGCCGCAGGTCGTGAGGAATTACCGCGGCGGCGACATCGTGCTGCCGGCCGACCCCTCGCAGGTGATCCGCGCCGCCGACCATCCCGCGCTGGCCGATCAGATCGGCAACGACATCATCACCACCGACGGCACCACGCTGCTCGGCGCCGACAACAAGGCGGGGGTCGCCGAAATCATGGACGCGGCCCGGTTCCTCCTCGAGAACCCGCAGATCAAACACGGCGCGATCAAGATCCTGTTCACCCCCGACGAGGAGATCGGCCGCGGCGTCGACAAGGTGGACCTGAAGCGGCTCGGCGCCGATTTCGCCTACACGATCGACGGCGAGACCGCCGGGAATATCGAGGACGAAACCTTCTCCGCCGATGGCGTCACCCTCACCATCGAAGGCGTCAGCACCCATCCCGGCTTTGCCAAGGGCAAGATGGAACACGCGATCAAGATCGCCGCCGCCATCGTCGATCGCCTGCCCAGGGACACCTGCTCGCCCGAGACCACCGAGGGCCGGCAGGGCTTCCTGCATCCGATCGGCATAACGGGGGCGCTGGAAAAGACCACGCTCGGCTTCATCGTGCGCGATTTCACCGACGCGGGATTGCGGGAGAAGGAAACGCTGCTGGAGCGCATCGTCGAAGAGGTGATGCGGGACTTTCCGCGCTCGAGCTATCGGCTGGAGATCAAGCCGCAATACCGCAACATGAAGCAGGTGATCGACCGTCATCCCGAGCTCGTCGACAACGCGATGGAGGCGATCCGCCGCGCCGGCCTTAAGCCCGTGAAGACCTCGATCCGCGGCGGCACCGACGGCTCGCGGCTGTCGTTCATGGGGCTGCCCTGCCCTAACATCTTTGCCGGCGAGCACGCGTTCCATTCGCGGCTGGAATGGGTCAGCGTGCAGGACATGGAGAAAGCCGTGCAGACCATCGTCCATCTCGCCGCGATCTGGGAAGAGCGGGCCTGAGGCGTTTTCCGCTGCATCGCCTGGCAACGGCGCCGAGCGGAAATTTCCGATTGGATTTTCTTATAGCCAAGTCCGCAAAGTGTTTCTTGTCGTCATTGCGAGCGAAGCGAAGCAATCCACCTCACCGCGTAAAGTCAGAAAATGGATTGCTTCGTCGCTTCACTCCTCGCAACGACGTCAGGATACAACTCCGCCTTCCCGCGGCGCGAAGCGCCCGAGTTGTGCGTGAATCCTTCGCCCAACAGAGGACGCGCAACGATTCAGGAGGCTGACGCGGTCACGATCCAGATCGCGGCGGGAAGCGGGACGGTTTGTCCCCTGGCGTAAGGCGACAGCGCCTCGCGGATCGAATTCGCGGCGGCGGCTCGCACCTCCGGCGGCTGCTCCGCCAGCGCGCGCGCGGCCGGGCCGATTTCCATCGCGCCTTCGATCGCGGCATCGAGCCCGCGCCCGACCGCGATATCGAGCGCGAGATCGCACGGCTCCATCGCGATTCCCTTGAATCCGGCCTCGCCCAGGACGCGATGCACGCGCGGCTCGGATGCGAACGAGAACGGCCCGGGATCTTCCGGCCCCTGCGGCGGCAGCTTCGGCGCGTGTTTGTAGACCGCCTGCAGCGGCGCCATGAAGAACGGATTTTCTCGCGGCTCGCGCCAGCACGCGAACGCCAGCCGGCCCGACGGCTTCAACGCCCGCCGCAGATTGCCGAAGGAAAGCGCGGGGTCGGCAAAGAACATCACGCCGAAGCGCGAGACCAGAAGATCGAGACTGTTGGGGTCGAACGGATGGACGGTCGCATCCGCCAGCACGAAATCGATCCGCGAACCCGCCGGCGCGATCTGGCGGGCGCGGCTCAGCATCGGGCCTGAGATATCGATGCCCATCACATGTCCGCCCGGGCCGACCTTTTGCGCGAGCGCGATCGAGACCGCGCCGCTGCCGCAGCCGACGTCGACGATGCGCTCGCCGGGCTCGGCTTGCGCGCGGTCGATCAGAATGTCGGCGACCGGCTGGAGCAGGATGTCCTGCACCTGCTGCCGATCGGCCCAGCGCTGGCCGCCCGGTCCGTTCCAGTAGGCGATCTGGTCGGCGTTTTGATCGTGGCCTATTGGTGCGTCCATCGGTGGAAACTTTCTTTCGGTTCGTCTTCGTTGCCTTCGCAACTTCGGCGCGACAACCTTCGCGCGGGCTGGCTTGCCTAGCCGAAGCCCCGAGAGGGCGAAGGCTGGTAGACGGCGAGAACCTTGAACTATACCGATAACGCCCTGAAAACATAGAGCCCCGGTTCATTGCCGGGACTGCGGCCGGAGGGGCGCTGACGCTCGCCGCAATTTTGATTTGGAAAAGGAGGCGCGGCGCGCGAAGATTCGCGCTGCGGCCGAACAGGATTTCGGCCCATGATCCTGCGTCTACCCCACGGCCGGGACAACAATAACTCCAAATCCGGGAGCGGTAAATGACAGAGCTTTTGATTACCGCCTTGCATCACGACCTGAGCAGGAAGCGTTCCTTCGTGCATTTTGTATGGAAAAATGATCCCGAAAAACGTCTGGGTCTGGATGTGCCCTTTCAATGCTCCCTGGACAATTTGCCGGACGAGGCGAGAAAGGCGCTGAAGACTGCTTCGGACGAGCTCGCATCGGCGACGGTTGCGACGCCCCCGTAACGATGCGCGACCTTTATTCGATCGCCACAAACCAAGCCGCGATCGAGGGGCAAGCCGCGCCGCAACGGCCCGGGTGAGGCGCATCCTAAATCCATCACCGCCCCGCAATCGGCATCCAAGACCCTCGACGATGTCTTGTGT
>JBAVEE010000555.1:0-1678 GCA_049587575.1 Bradyrhizobium sp. | reverse complement strand
GACCTGGGGATCAGCGCCACGGCCCGCCGGATCGAGCCTGGTCATCAATGACGACGGCACGTTCCTCGGCTCGGTCTCCGGCGGCTGCGTCGAAGGAGCCGTCGTCACCGAGGCGCTGGATGTGATCGCCAGCGGCCAGCCGAAGATGCTGGAATTCGGCGTCGCCGACGAGACCGCCTGGAATGTCGGCCTGTCCTGCGGTGGCACCATCCGCGTGTTCGTCGAGAAGGTGGGTTAATCGTGAAGCTGCAGACGCTGGCCGAACTTAATGTCGAGCGCGCCGCGCGGCGGCCGGTGATTGTCGTTACCGATACCGCCAATGGCGAACAGCGGCTGGTCAAGGCCAAAGACTTCGCCGCCGATCCCTTGCGCACCGAACTGACAAAACAGTTGCGGACGGGCAAGAGCGGCATGATCGAGGCCGGCGGCAAAAAGCTGTTTCTCAATGTCTATGCGCCGACGGCAAAGCTCGTGATCGTCGGTGCCGTCCACATCAGCCAGGCGCTGGCGCCGCTGGCGCGCTCGCTCGATTATGATGTGACGGTGGTGGACCCGCGCACCGCCTTCGCCAGCCCCGAGCGATTTCCGGATGTTCCGCTGATCGCGGAATGGCCCGACGTGGCGCTGCCCCCGCTCCATATCGATCACTACACCGCCTTCGTGGCGCTGACGCATGATCCCAAGATCGACGATCAGGCGCTGCTGCATGCATTCGCTCGCGACTGCTTCTATATCGGCGCGCTCGGTTCGCGAAAGACCCATGCCAAGCGTGCCGAGCGCCTGAAGGCACAAGGTGCAAAGGACAGCGACATCGTCCGCATCCACGCACCGATTGGCCTGCCGATCGGCGCGGTCTCGCCGTCGGAGATCGCGGTTTCGATCATGGCCGAGATCACCGCGCAGTTGCGGTTGCCGAAAGAAAAAGAAGCCGCGGCATGAAATTCGGTCCCGCCAGCCCGGCGGACGCCATCGGCGGCGTCACCGTTCACACCCTGCGCCAGGGTTCGCTGGTGCTGAAGAAAGGCACCACGATCGGTCCGGCCGAGGTCGCGGCGCTGATCCGCGCCGGCGTCAGGGAAATCGTCGTCGTGCGGCTCGAAGAGGGTGACGTCTCCGAGGACGTCGCCGCCGCCAGCATCGCGCAGGCCGTCGCCGGCGACGGCGTCAATGTCGAGCGCGCCTTTACCGGCCGCGCCAATCTGTTCGCAGGCCGCCCCGGCGTGCTGGTGGTGGACCGCGCCGCGGTCGACCGCATCAACGCCGTCGACGAGGCCATCACTTTTGCCACCCTAGCCGCCTTCAAGCCCGTGGTCGAAGGCGAAATGGTCGCGACCGTCAAGCTCATTCCGTTCGGGGTTGCGGCGGAGCTGCGTGACGCCGCGGTCAAGGCGGCGAGCGGCGGGGCGTTGCGGATCGCGCCCTACACCATCAAGCGCGTCGGCGTTATCTCGACCTTGCTGCCGGGGCTGGCGCCGAAGGTGCTGGAGAAGACCCTGAAGGTGACAGCGGAGCGGCTGGCGCCGGCCGGCGCCACCATCATGGCCGAGCGTCGCGTGCCGCATGAAGAGGAGGCGCTCAAGGCTGCGATCACGGAATTGCTCGGTCTTGGCGCGGAACTCGTGATCGTGTTCGGTGCTTCGGCGATCGCCGACCGGCGCGACGTGATCCCGGCGGCGAT
>JBAVEE010000554.1:0-3318 GCA_049587575.1 Bradyrhizobium sp. | reverse complement strand
ACATCATCTTTTGCCGTAACGTCTTGATCTATTTCGACCAGGACACCAAGATCGGCATATTCAACCGCCTCGCCAGGGCGACCGAGCCGGATGGTTATCTCGTGCTGGGGGCGGCGGAAACCGTGGTCGGCCTCACCGATGCCTTCAAGCCCTCCCCTGAACGGCGCGGCGTTTACCAGCCTAACGCTCGGCGTGCCGTATCTTCAGGGGTCCCAGCCGTCGGCGCGATCGCACCGAAAATCCTCGCGGTGGCGGGCCTGCGACCATGACAGCGGAAAACAAAGCATCTGATCGCGTGACGTTCAGCCGCGGATATGGCGTCTGCATCATGGGCATTGACGGGACCTGGCGTCGTGATTGTCTTCTCAACGCCATATCCGACACCGAGGCCGTACTCACCGTGGAGGGTTCCATCCAGGGCCTCAATCTCAAGGAATTCTTTTTGCTGTTATCCTCCACCGGCCTGGCCTATCGCCGGTGCGAACTTGTCCGCGTCAACGGCACCGAGATGGATGTCCAGTTCCTGAAGGCCAAGAGCCGGAAAAAGAAGCTGGGCGGCCCGTCAAATCAGGACGCCATGGCGCGCGCTGCAGGCATGACCGGTTGAATGGGAGAAGGTCTCTCCCCGATGCTACTTGTGCGTTAGGTCATCGTCCCGTACTAATATGCGTGTGCCGCACGTAGCAGCGTTCGGCGAGTGCGCGTCATTTTTCACTGTCCAGGGACGATGGCATATGACCGAAAAGCCGCTCACCCGCGGTGAGATATTCGTCGTTGACGATGATCCTGCTGTCCGTGAAACTCTCTCGATGGTTCTGTCGGCCGGAGGTTATGAGGTCATCTGCTTTGCAGACGGCACGGCGCTCCTGGCGGTCGCACGAGGCCGAACGCCCGCCTGTATTCTGCTCGATGTGCATATTCCCGGCACATCCGGCCTCGATATTCTGGAGGAGTTGCACGGCGAGGACTATCCGGCGCCAATTTTCATGATCTCCGGGCAGGGCGATATCGCCATGGCGGTCAGCGCGATCAAGAACGGCGCGCTGGACTTCATCGAAAAGCCGTTCCGGGGCAGCGAAATCGTCGCCCGGCTGGACGAGGCGATCGCGGCCTATGCGCGCCGTCAGGCGGACGATACCGCATCAAGAATCGCATCGATGCATTTTCCCGGGCGCGAACCGTTGACGCGGCGCGAGCGCGAAGTGCTGGAGCAATTCACATCCGGCGCTTCCAACAAGGAGGCCGGACGCCATCTGGGGATCAGCCCGCGCACGATCGAGGATCACCGCGCGAACATCATGAAAAAGCTCGGCGCGAGGAACGCAGCCGACCTGATCCGGATTGTGATGACCGCATCGCGATCTTCCTGAGCCGGCATCCTTCGGCATTCAGCGCGCGAGCGCGATCCGGATCATTCCGGCCAATTCCGATTTGCGATACGGCTTGGCCAGCAGCAAGACGCCGGTGTCGAGCCGGCCGTGATGAATGATGGCATTTTCGGTGTAGCCCGATGTAAACAGCACCTTCAGTCCGGGCCGGCGCGTTGCAATCTTGTCGGCAAGCTGCCGGCCATTCATCGCGCCGGGCATGATCACGTCGGTGAAAAGCAGATCGAATGCGTGACCCGCTTCGACGAGCGCCAGGGCTTCCGTTCCGTTGGCGGCGTCCAGCGTGACATAACCCAGCGAACGCAGTTGCGTCAGCACGTAGTCTCTCACCAGCTTGTCGTCTTCCACGACCAGAATCGTTTCGGGGCCGCCCTCGATCGCCGTCGGCGCATCGATGCCGGAAGCAAATGGAGCTCCGGTGCCGGGCGGCAGGTACATCCGGATCGTCGTCCCGTGGCCTTCCTCGCTATAGATCCTGATATGCCCGGCCGACTGCTTGACGAAGCCATAGACCATGCTCAGGCCGAGGCCGGTGCCCTTGCCGGGGCCCTTCGACGTAAAGAACGGGTTGAAGACCTTGTCGATGATAGCGGCGGGAATGCCGGTTCCGGTGTCGCTGACGGCAATCAAGGTGTAGAGGCCGGGTCGCACGTCACTATATTGGCTCGCGTAATTTTCATCGAGGTAAGCCGAGCCGGTCTCCAGGACAAGCTTGCCGCCGCCCGGCATGGCGTCACGGGCGTTGAGCGCAAGATTGAGGATAGCGGTTGCGAGCTGGTTGGGATCGACGGTGGCGAGGCAGGCGTCACTTTCGAACGCCAATTCGATCTCGATCTGCTCGCCGAGCGTCGGCCGCAGCAATTTCACGGTATCGGCAATAAGCGTGTTGACGTCGGTCTCCCGCGGCTGAAGCGGTTGTTTGCGGGCAAACGCCAGAAGATGCTGGGTAAGGTCAGCGCCGCGTGATGCCGCCTCGTCGATCATCCTGGTGATGGCCGACAGTTGCGGCTCCTTCTCGACCGCTTCGGCGAGGATCTCGATCGTTCCGGTGATGACCGTCAGGATATTGTTGAAGTCATGGGCGATCCCGCCGGTGAGCTGGCCGACGGCTTCCATTTTTTCGGCCTGCCGAATGCGGTCCTCGGCTGCGATCTTGTCGGTGAGGTCCCGGACGAAAGTGTTGAAGACAAAGCCCTCCCGCGTTTTCATCGCGGTGACGCTCAGCTCGGCCCTGAACTCCTTTCCGTCGCGCCGCCGGGCCATGACGTCGCGGCGGCCTGCGCGAATCTCGTCCTGCCCGGAGTGCAGAAAGCGTTCCAGGGCTGCCTTGAGCTCATCGCGGGTGGCACTGGCGAAAATCAATTCGAACAAGTTCTTCCCGAGGACTTCCTGCCGCGGCCAGCCGAAGATCGTTTCGGCCTGCCAATTCCAGCTCAGGATGCTGCCGCGCTGGTCGCTCTGGAAAAACGCGTCGATCGCGGTGTCGATGATGCGGCGCGCCATCTGCTCGCTTTCACGCAATGCTTCCTGCGCCTGCCGGCTTTCGGTCATATCGCGGCCGATGAAGAAATGCCGCTCGACCGGCTCTGACCATGTTCCCATCCACGACAGCGTTACGATTCGTCCATTCTTGTGGATGTAACGAGAATCGAAATTCCCGGTATGCTGCCCGCGCCGGGCCGCGCGCATTCCCTCGCGGGCCGTCTCGATCTCGTCGGGATGAAGGAATTCGATCGAGCTGCGACCGATCATTTCCTGCGGCAAGTATCCGAGTATGGTCTCGGAGCTTGGGCTGACCTGAACCAGCGTGCCCTGATGGTCCGTCACCAGGATCAGATCCTGGGAAGTTTCAAAGATGCGGCCACGTTCCTCGATCTGCTGACGGAGTGCTTGCTCGGTCCTTTTGCTTTCAGTGATGTCGCGGGCCGTC
>JBAVEE010000553.1:0-6675 GCA_049587575.1 Bradyrhizobium sp. | reverse complement strand
ATCTCGGCCTTCATGGAGCGGCAGGACACGGTCTATCACCGCTATCCGCTGTCCAACACCAGTCTGCCGGCGCGCTACGCGCATGCGATATCGACCTATCTGCACGGCGATTTGCACAATGCGCTCGGCCAGATCGACGGGCTGATCCAGGTACAGCCCAACAACCCCTATTTTTATGAATTGCGCGGTCAGGCGCTGTTGGAAGGCGGCAAGCCCGCCGAGGCGATCGCACCGTTGCGCAAGGCAGTGCAACTGTCGAATAACGCCCCTCTCATCGAGATGTTACTCGGGCAAGCGCTCGTGGCGACCGATAACAAGGCCTACACCGACGAGGCGATCACGATTCTGCGCGCCGCGGTGGCACGAGAGACCGAGGCGCCGATCGGCTATACCCAGCTCGCCATGGCCTATGGCCGAAAGGGAGATTTGGCTCAGGCCGACCTGGCATCGGCGCAGGCGGCCTTCCTTCGCGGCGACAACAAGACCGCGCGCGACCTCGCCTCGCGCGCCAAGACCCGCTTCGCCGTCGGCACGCCCGGATGGGTCAAGGCCGACGACATCGTCACGGCAAAACCGCCGCCGGGCCAAAAGAACGGCTCGAAATTCAGCGTTACCGGCCCGAACGATCCGGAAGCCAACAGGTCTGAACCAAGGGTGTTTTTTAGCACTGGTTCTCCCAGGAATTCGCCTTGAGAAACACGCTCACAAAGGATTTGCCGATGCCTACGCTCCGCCTGCTCCTCCCCGCATTGTTCGCGCTGGCGCTCTGCGCCACGCCGCCGGCCGCCTCGGCACAGAGCTTCTCCGACGGCCAGCGCGGCGAGATCGAGACCATCATCCGGAGCTATCTTGTTGCCCATCCCGAAGTGCTGGAAGAGGCCATGGCCGAATTGAACAAGCGCCAGGCCGCGGCCGAAGCCGAGAAGCATGAAGCGAGTGTCGCCACCAATGCGAATACGATCTTCAATTCGCCGCGCGGCGTCGTGCTCGGCAACAAGGACGGCGATGTCACCTTCGTGGAGTTCTTCGACTACAATTGCGGTTACTGCAAGCGCGCCATGGCCGACATGCTCGAACTCATGAAAACCGACCCCAAGCTGAAAGTCGTGCTGAAGGAATTTCCGGTGCTGAGCGAGGGTTCGGTCGAAGCCGCCAAGGTCGCGGTCGCCGTGCGGATGCAGGACCCGAGCGGCAAGAAATATCTCGACTTTCATCAGAGGCTGCTCGGCGGCCGTGGTCCGGCGGACAAGGCGCGCGCAATGGCGGCCGCCAAGGAAGCCGGCCTCGATACCGCCAGGATTGAGAAGGATCTGGCGAGCCCGGAAGTGCGCGCCACGATCGAGGAAAACTTCAAACTCGCGGAATCGATGGGCATGAACGGCACGCCGAGCTATGTGATCGGAAAGCAGGTGGTGGTCGGCGCGGTCGGCCTTGACACCCTCCGGGAGAAAATCGGCGTCGCCCGCTGCGGCAAGGCAACCTGCTGATCTTCAGCGTGCACCGCCGAACATTGCATTTCGAATCGAAGGGCCGGCGCATTTCGCCGGCCCTTTTGTTTGCGCATTTTTGCGGCAGCGCAGTTCATCGCGCGTTCATAAAATAAACTTGAAGGAACCGCGAACCACCGGGGAACATCGCACACCTGCTTTCGTTGTCGGCGCGGGCAAACGAAAACACGTGAGGAGATATTCCATGACTAATCGTTTCCTGATTTCGGCGGCCGCCATTGCGCTGATCACCAGCGCCGGTTTCGCCAACGCACAAGGAACAGGGATGGGCCG
Source organism: Bradyrhizobium sp. (assembly GCA_049587575.1). Classification (GTDB taxonomy): domain Bacteria; phylum Pseudomonadota; class Alphaproteobacteria; order Rhizobiales; family Xanthobacteraceae; genus Bradyrhizobium. The sequence continues at coordinate 4,894 of JBAVEE010000553.1, read as the reverse complement.
CGAGTCCGGCGGCGCCGCGGCGGAGCAAAGCGCGCCGTCCGGTGCCGATCGCCATGCCACGGAACCGTCCGGCATGAAACCGCTTGGCATGAAGGGAGCCCAGTCCGAGCAGAAACCGTCCGGCACGAAGGCAGCCCAGTCCGAGCAGAAATCGTCAACCGTTGGCCAGAGCCAGCGCGGCGAGGAAAATGCCCCGGCTCAGAAGCCGAAGGGAATGAGCTCGGAGAATGAGACCAAGGGCGCCAAGGACATGAAGGCCGAGGGCAGCGACAACGGTCAGAACGCTCAGACCCAGCAGCGTAACGGCAACATGAACGCGCAGACCAAGTCTCCGGGCACGACGACGGGACAGGCCGGCGCCGGCGCCAAGCTGTCGGGTGACCAACGCACCAGGATCTCCTCGGTAATCCGCAATCAGCGCGTCGAGTCGCTCAACAATGTCGACTTCAACATAGCGGTCGGTACCCGCGTTCCGCGCGAACGCGTGCACCTGTACCCGCTTCCCGAGGAAGTCGTCACCATCTATCCGGAGTGGCGCGGCTATGAGTTCATCCGCGTCCGCGACGAGATCGTGGTGGTGGACCCGCGGACGCTCGAGATCGTGGACGTGCTTCCGGCCTGATCTCGACCAATCTCGCAGGATCCGGGGCGGGCCATTGGCCCGCCCCTTGTCTTGCAGCCATCCTCGCCTTCGCCCCGCCGCGGCCATCCTTTAAGATTGGTTAACGAGCAGTTTCCGCAGGTTCTGCGCAGCTTTTTAACAATTGGATGAGGCATTTGACGGAGGTCGAGTTCGGCCTAAAGGCTTTCCCTTGGGCCGGTTGTTACCTATAACCCGGCCACCTACCGCCACATTGCCGGGATTTGGATGGCCAAGACCGCTGCCGAGACGATTTACGTGCTCAACGGGCCCAACCTCAATTTGTTGGGGATCCGCGAGCCTGAGACTTACGGCCATGCCAGGCTCGCCGACGTCGAGAAATTATGCGCGGAAACGTCGGCGCAATTCGGCCTGAAGGCCGACTGCCGGCAATCGAACCGCGAAGGCGAACTGATCGATTTCATCCACGAGGCCCATGCCAGCAGGGCGGCCGGGATTATCATCAATGCCGGCGGCTATTCGCACACCTCGATTGCCCTGCATGATGCGCTGGTGGCGGTGAAAATTCCCACCGTCGAGGTGCACATCAGCAATATTCACGCCCGCGAGAGTTTCCGTCACCATTCCTTCACCGCCCGCGCCGCTTTCGCAACGCTTTGCGGCTTCGGCATCGACGGCTACAGGCTCGCGATCAACGGCCTTGCCGCCAGGATCGGCGCCAAGGCAAAAGCCTGACATCTCCGCCCGTCACCCCAAAGAAAGTTCCGGATCAAGATCATGGCGCGCCAGCCTGACGACAAGACAGCCGCACAATCCAGAAGCGACGACAGCGCGCTCATCCGCGAACTCGCCTTGCTGCTTGACGAGACCAATCTCACCGAGATCGAGATCGAGCGCGCCGGCTTGCGGGTGCGGGTCGCGCGCAACGTCTCGATCGCGGCATCGATGCCGCCGAGCTATCAACCCGCCGCGCCGGCCGCCGCGGCGCCGGCCGATGTCGCCGATTTCGCCAAGCACCCGGGCGTGGTGCCCTCGCCGATGGTCGGCACCGCCTATTGGGCTTCCGAGCCCGGCGCCAAGCCCTTCATCGAAGTCGGCACCAAGGTCGCGGTCGGACAGACGCTGCTGATCATCGAAGCCATGAAAACGATGAACCAGATTCCGTCCCCGCGCGCGGGCACCGTGACGCAGATTCTCGTCGAGGACGGCCAGCCGGTCGAATTCGGCGAGCCGCTGGTCATTATCGAATAGAACTCCCCAACGTCAGGCGCCGCGATGTTCGACAAGATCCTGATAGCCAATCGCGGCGAAATCGCACTGCGTATTCTGCGCGCGTGCAAGGAACTCGGCATCGCCACGGTGGCCGTGCATTCCACCGCCGACGCCGACGCCATGCATGTGCGGCTTGCGGACGAGAGCGTCTGCATCGGCCCGCCGCCGTCAAAAGACAGCTACCTCAACGTGCCGGCGCTGCTTGCCGCGTGCGAGATCACCGGCGCGGATGCGGTGCATCCCGGCTACGGCTTTCTGTCGGAAAACGCCCGTTTTGCCGAAATCCTCGCCGATCACAACCTGCATTTCATCGGGCCCAAGGCCGAACACATCCGTTTGATGGGCGACAAGATCGAGGCCAAGAAGACCGCGAAAAAGCTCGGTATTCCCGTGGTCCCCGGCTCCGACGGCGCCGTCGGTCCCAATGACGACGCGATGGCCATTGCAAAGGCGATCGGCTTTCCGGTTCTGGTGAAGGCGGCGTCGGGCGGCGGCGGACGCGGCATGAAAGTCGCGCAAACCGCCGAAGACCTGATGCTGGCGCTGTCGACCGCGGCCAACGAAGCCAAATCCGCCTTCGGCGACGCCTCGGTCTATCTCGAAAAATACCTGCAGAAGCCCCGCCACATCGAAATCCAGGTCCTCGGCGACGGCCGCGGCGGCGCGATCCATCTCGGCGAGCGCGATTGCTCGCTGCAGCGGCGTCATCAGAAGGTTTGGGAAGAAGGCCCCTCGCCCGCGCTCGATGCCACCGCGCGCGCCCGGATCGGCGCGACGGTCGCAAAAGCGATGCAGGAGATGAAGTATCTCGGCGTCGGCACCGTGGAATTCCTCTATGAAGAAGGCGAATTCTATTTCATCGAGATGAATACGAGGATCCAGGTCGAGCATCCCGTCACCGAGATGATCACCGGCATCGACCTCGTGCTGGAGCAGATCCGCATCGCCGCCGGCGGCGATCTGCCGGTGACGCAGGATCAGGTCATCATCAACGGCCACGCCATCGAGTGCCGCGTCAACGCCGAGAACCCCGTGACCTTCCGGCCCTCGCCCGGCAAGATCCTGCAATATCATCCGCCGGGCGGCCTCGGCGTGCGGATCGATTCCGCCGTCTACCAGGGGTACGTGATCCCGCCTTATTACGACTCGCTGGTCGGCAAGCTGATCGTCCATGGCAAGACCCGCGGCGAATGCCTGATGCGGCTGCGCCGCGCGCTGGACGAAATGGTGGTGGAAGGCATTGAAACGACCTTACCGCTGTTTCGGGCGCTGGTCCGGGAACCCGCCATCATCGACGGCGACTACCATATCCACTGGCTCGAACATTATCTGGCCGGCCAGCCGGCCGATTGAGCGGCGGTTCGATCCCTTAAATGCCCCCCAAAATACCCGGAACCAATTGCCGCGACGGGCGTTTGGGTGGGCTGGGAGCTTGTTCCGCCCCGGGGGGAAATCCTTGATTCGCGCGGCCACATGACGCGAGATTGTCGTGACGCCTGATGCCATGCGCCGTCGCGCGGTTGGGCATATCCTGCTGCTGGCCGCGGGCCTCGTGGTGCTGACCGTCATCAGCGCCGGCTCGGTCTATCTGGTGAATCAGGCGCGGGACGACGCGCGCCGGGTCCTCCACACCGTTGAGGTCGAGAACGAGATATCGCTGGCTCAATTGCAGCTGCGCCGGGCCGAAAGCGCGCAGCGCGGCTATCTCTCGACGCTGCTGCCGGCCTTTCAGGTCGACTTCGAGGCGGCCGCCGCTGAGCTCACGCCGGCGCTCAAGCGGCTCAGCGAGCTTACCATCGACAACCCCGTTCAAAGGCAAATTCTCGTTGAGCTGCTTCCGCTCAGCAAACAGCGGATCGAGGAATTCCGCCAGACCCTTGCACTGGCCCAGACGGAGCACCTCGACGACGCCGCCGGGATCGTGCGCGAAGGCACCGGCCGTGACGCCATGAGCCACATCGACGATCTGGCCGGCCAGATGCGGGCCGAGGAAGACCGTCTTTTTGCCTCTCGCACCCGGAGCGCCGACCGCAGCCAAACCTTGGCGGCGTCGCTGACCGCCATCGGTTCGGGATTGGTCGTCGTTTTGGCCGGCATCTCGATTTTTCTGGTGCGGCGCTCGGCACGGGCGCGTGACCACGCCGAAAGGCAGTTGCGCGACAGCAACCTCAATCTCGAAGCCACGGTCGACGAGCGCACCGCCGACCTTCGCGAGGCCAATGGCGAAATCCAGCGCTTCGCCTACATCGTCAGCCACGACCTGCGTTCGCCACTGGTCAACATCATGGGTTTCACCAGCGAACTCGAAGAGCTGCGCACCGACATTTTCAACCGGATCGCGGCCCTTCGCCATGCCGCAGCCTCGGTGCCGCCGGCGCCGGTCGCTGACGGATCGACCGAGCCGGCCCTCGAGGGCGAGGACAAGCAGCTGCTGCAGGATTTTTCCGAGGCGCTGGAATTCATCAAATCATCGATCGCCAAGATGGACCGCCTGATCACAGCCATCCTTAACCTCACCCGCGAGGGACGGCGCGAATTCGAGCCGGTGCGGATCGACACCCGCGAGCTGATCGAAGCCATCGTCACAACGATGGCGCACCAGGCCGCGGAGGCCGAGGCCCAGATTCGCATCGAGCCGCTGCCGGAAATCACCAGCGATCGCCTCGCGCTGGAGCAGATATTCTCGAACCTGATCGACAACGCGCTGAAATACCTCAAGCCGGGGGTTCCCGGCGACATCTCGGTCCGGGGCCGGACAAAGCTCGGCTTTGCGATTTTCGAGATCGCCGACAACGGCCGCGGCATCGATCCCAAGGACCATCAGCGCATTTTTGACCTATTTCGCCGTGCTGGTACCCAGGACAGACCGGGACAGGGAATTGGACTTGCCCATGTGCGCGCCCTGGTGCGACGGCTCGGGGGGACCATGTCGGTATCGTCCGAACTCAATAACGGCAGCACATTCACGATAACGCTGCCGATCCATTGGACGGCTAACAATCGGAACAGAGACAGATGAGC
>JBAVEE010000552.1:0-4385 GCA_049587575.1 Bradyrhizobium sp. | reverse complement strand
ACCGCCTAACCCTTGCGCTTGACGTGATGGTCGCCTTTCGAGGGCGGCGGCTGGGTGACATTGACCGGGTCCGACGCCGGAAAGGTCTCCTCGAGCCCCTCCTCGAGGGCCTCGTCGAGCTGGCGCTTCTCCGGGTCCTTGACGTCCTTGGGCGTGGAGCGCGGTCCGGTCATGACAACCTCCTTGGGGTTTGCCGTGAAGCGATTTTGCGAGGGCCCCAAGCATGCTAGATGAACAGGCAAAGCGGTAAATACAAGAAGGCAAAAACAAGAAGGCTTGGAACGTCCATGAAACACATCACCTGCATCGAGGATCTGCGCCAGCGCCATAGGCAAAAGGTGCCCAAGGCATTTTTCGATTACGCCGATCGCGGCTCCTATGCCGAGGAAACGCTGCGCGCCAACCGAGACGATCTTCAACAGATCAAGTTTCGCCAGCGCATTCTGGTCGACGTGTCGAAACGCGATCTTTCGACCACCATCCTGGGCGAGCGCGCGGCGCTGCCGTTGATCCTGGCCCCGGTCGGCCTGACCGGCATGCAATATGGCGACGGTGAAATTCACGCCTGCCGCGCCGCGCAGGCTGCGGGAATTCCCTACACCTTGAGCACGATGTCGATCTGTTCGATCGAGGATGTCGCCGCCAACGTCGACAAGCCGTTCTGGTTCCAGTTGTACGTGATGAAGGACCGCGGCTTCATCAAGGAGCTGATCGAACGGGCCATCGCGGCCAGGTGCAGCGCGCTGGTGCTGACCGTCGATTTGCAGGTGATCGGGCAGCGCCATGCCGACATCAAGAACGGCATGACGGTGCCGCCGGAATGGACGCTGTCGAAGTTCTTCGATTTCGCCACCAAGCCGGCCTGGGTGGCCGGCGTGCTCCGCGGCAAGCGCCGCACCTTCGGCAATCTCGTCGGTCACCTCAAGGGTACCGACGACATCACCGCGCTCGGGACCTGGATTGCGACCCAGTTCGACACCACGCTGAACTGGAAGGATGTCGAATGGATCCGCAGCATCTGGCCCGGCAAACTGATCCTCAAGGGCATCCTCGACGTCGAAGATGCCAATGAAGCGGCGAAGACCGGCGCGCAGGCGCTGGTGGTCTCCAACCATGGCGGCCGTCAGCTCGACGGCGCTCCTTCCTCGATTGAAGTCCTGCCGGAGATCGTCGATGCCGTCGGCGCGCAGATGGAAGTCATGTTCGACGGGGGTATTCGCTCCGGTCAGGACGTGATGCGGGCACTCGCGCTCGGCGCCAAATCCTGCATGATCGGACGGGCCTACATTCACGGCCTCGGCGCCTTCGGCGGCCCCGGCGTCGCCAAGGCGATCGATCTGATCGCCAACGAACTCAGCGTGACCATGGGCCTGTGCGGCGTCAACACCATTGCCGAGATCGACGATCACGTGCTGGCGGTTTGAGTCCTTATGCCTGTCGTCCCGGCCAAGCGAAGCGCGAGCCGGGACCCATAACCACGGGCTTGCGTGTTTACCCAAGCTGGGGCCACAGCCCAGTGTCACTAAAAAATCGGTGGTTATGGGTCCCTGCTTTCGCAGGGACGACCCGTTGAGATGCGCGCCCCGGAATGACTTTTCGGTCTACGCAAGCGTAGACCGAAAGGTCACATCGGCGGGGTGATGCCGTCGCGCCCAACATTGACGCGGTTGGCCTCGAGCACGCCGTCATCCTTCTTGACCGCGCCGAAGATGATGATCCTGGCGCCCGGCTTCACCTCGGATTTGTCGCCGGCGACGAAGGTGACGATCGGCGTGCCCGGCGGCACCACGACTTTCTTTTCGCCGTCCTTGTATTTCACCAGGATATCCTGGCCATCGGTGCCCTTCACCGTCTGGGCGACGGTAGCATTGGTCATGGTTGAATTGGCGCGCAGATCCCACGGGCGGAAACCTTCGGCCGCGCCGCGCTGGCTCTCCGGAAAAATGTGAACGGCGAGCGCCTTCTGGGTGCCGTCAGGTTCCGGCATCGCCGATACCCCGATGTAGGAGCCCGGCTTGATTTCGGACAACTCGGTCTTGACGACGCCGAACACGGCGACATTGTCGGTCATGCGCACCTTGAGGTCGGCGCCCTCGCGCGACTTGATCATCAGCATGGGGCCATCGACGCTCTCGATGGTGCCGCGGATACGGACCGGCGGCGGCTGTTGAGCCCACCCGTCCGAACTGAGCAGGGGGATAGAAGCGAACGTGGATAGAACCGTCAGCGACGCCACCAAGGCGCGTGGCATCCACGAAGAGATTTTCGGCATGGTTTTCCCTCAAAGGCTTTGATTGAGCAAGGAGACGTAAGGCAAGACCCCGCGAAGCTGGGGTTATTCCGGGATGACAAAACCGTGACGCCCGTTCGCAAATCGGGCGGGCGAAATTGCTACATCGGCGGCGTCAACCCATCGCGGCCGACGCTGACGCGGTTGGTTTCGAACGATCCGTCCGGCAGCAGCTTCACAAAGGCGATGATCTTGGCGCCGGGTTTCAGGTCGGATCTGTCGGCGGGGACATAGGTCACGACGGGCGTATCGGGCGCGACCACGACTTTCTTCTCGCCGTCCCTGTATTTGATCGTCAGGGTCTGGCCGTCATGGCCCGCGACGGTCTCGGCGACCGTCGCATTGGTCATGGTCGAGTTCGGGCGCAGATCGTAAGGCCGCGATCCCTCGCCGGTGCCGCGCATGTTTTCGGGAAAGACGTGCACTTCGACCGCGTTCTGACGGCCGTCCGGTCCCGGCACCGTGGTGGCGCCGACGAAGGAGCCGAGCTTGATGTCCGACAGCGCAATCCTGACGATTCCCACCACCCGCATGTCGCCGCTCATGCGCAGCTTGACGTCCTCGCCGCTGCGCGATTTGACCGACAGCACATCGCCGTCAACAGCTTCGATGGCGCCGCGAACCCGCGACGGCGCAGGCGGCTGCTGGGCGATCGCGCAGATCGTTGACACGGCGACCATCGCCAGGCCGATCAGCGGGCGTCTGAAGGTTGAACGGCGAACGGTCATTGAGATATTCTCCAGGGGCCGGCTCTGCCTAACAAGCTACCCCGACGCTTGCATGATATTCCCGCTCAAACCTTCGTGAGATCGGCCTCGATCAGCGCGCGAAGTTCTTCTGTCACTTCAGGCCGCCGTCCGAACCACAATTCGAATCCGCGCACCGCCTGGTGCAGCAGCATGCCGAGACCGTCGGCTGTCTGCAATCCGCGCCGCCGCGCGGCCGCCAACAATGGCGTTTCCAGCGGCACGTAGACGAGGTCGGCGACCAACGCATGGGACGGGAGCAGGCCCGTATCGAGCTCGAGCGCCGGCTGGCCGTGCATGCCGAGCGAGGTCGTGTTCACCAGCAGTCCGGCCCGCGGCAGCGCGTCGCCGATGGCGCCCCACGCAATCGGATGCACCATCGCGCCGAATTGATCCGCAAGCGCGCGCGCCCGCTCGATGGTCCGGTTCGCCAGATACACCCGCCTGATGCCGCGCTCGACAAGTCCGAATACCACCGCGCGCGACGATCCGCCGGCGCCCAGCACCAGCGCGTCGTCGATCGCGTCCCAGCCTTGCGCGCAGGCGTCCAGATTATTGATGAAGCCTTCGATATCGGTGTTGGTCGAGCGCAGCTCACCGCCCTCGTACCACAGCGTATTGGCCGCGCCGACCGCGCGGGCCCGCGCGTCCGGCACCGACAGCGCCAGTGCGCGCTCCTTGTGCGGAATGGTGACGTTGGCGCCGACGAAGCCATGCGCCGACAGATGCAGCACGAATTCGGCAAAGCCTTCCGGCGGCACCGCCTCGATGTTGTAGCCGCCCTCGATGCCAAGCGTCCGCAGCCAGTAATGATGGATCAGCGGCGAGCGCGAATGCGCCGCCGGCCATCCGATCAGGCATGCCGCGCGAGGTTTTGTCGTCATGGCCGTCATCGCCAATTCTGCTGCAGTGCCCAGTCATTGGACGCCGTCATTGCTCAAATCGGGCAAGCCGGGTTCCAAGTCAATGCTACAGGTAAATTGTCACGGCAACGATCGCGCTTAACGCCAGCGCCGCGAGGCGGAGGCGTCGGCGCTACGCACTTTGCGCGCGGGATGGCGCGCCTCCAATCATGCTGCGACGCGATGCGCGGCGATGATCTGGTCGGCGGCGCGGCCGGTAACCTCCGCCATGCGATCGAACTGCCGCGTGAAGCTGCCCGCGCCGGCGGTCGCCGATCGCAATTCCACGATCAACTCGCCGATCTCGGCTTCCGGCATCATGGCGCGCACGCGATCCCATCCCGGCCAGCCCTCGCGGGTGTCGAAGCCGAGAATCTGCCCGCGCCGTCCCGACAGGATGGCGTTGATCTTCGCGGTGGCTTCCGTCGGACAGACGATCTCCACCAC